>CAUZQN010000218.1:0-5517 GCA_963581605.1 uncultured Binatia bacterium (SeqCode) | reverse complement strand
CCCAAACGTTTGCATCTCAATCGCGGGGATCAAGGCTTCGATTTCCGCCGCTGTATGGTCTTGCAAGACGCGTACGCGTCGTAAGAGCGTCGTGACTGTACGCGCGATATACGTTTCAGACATTTGTTCGCGGAACGGTCCAAAGCGTTGGCGGGCATCGCTTTTGGTAGGCGGAGCCATGAATTCTTGGACAATAAACTGTGGAATGAGCAGCAAAGAGGTTTGCTCAAGAGCGGTTGCGGTGCATAGGTGGGCGTTCATCGACAAGACCGACATTTCCCCAAACATGTCCCCCGGCCCGAGGTCCTCAAGCGTGACCGTCTTCTCTTGGCCGATATCCAGAATAATATTCGTACACAGTTCGACCTGACCCGAAAGGAGCAGGAATAAATGCTCGCCGAAACTGCCCTCCTGAAAAATGACCGTCCCGTGCGGAACGTCGTAGACTTCGGCATGTTCTAAGAGGACGTCCGCCACGGACACGTCGCGCATGATCTTCTTCATCCCTTGCGTTGCTTCTTCCGCATCAGGCCGTTTGGGTTCAAAGGCCACACTCAGAATGTCGACAAAGGCGGCCCTCCAGCGCGGGGTGTACTCCGATAGGCCAAACAGAAAGTTCAGCTTATCCTTGACCGTGGGGAATGATCGAGGCTGGAGTTCCCCTTCCGTAGAAGTAGAAAACCTCGGCTTATGAGTCTCTTCGAGAATCGCCATACTGCCTGACCTTTCACCCGTACTACATGATCTCTTAGGGTTGTTCCTGTGCTACCGGTCGTTCCGGTTTCTTTTGTAAGCGCGGCAATAATTGGCGCGCCGTGAGGGGTCCGTTCCAGTCTGAGGTGTCCGGCTCCGTGTGGTACGCATGACAGGAGACACAGCGTGTCGTGGCATGCCCAATGCGGATCTCATGCCGCAGGTTTTTTGCATTCTGACCATTCTGACCGCTATGACATTGTTGACACAGCTGAATCCCCGGTAGGAGAACGTCAGCGCTGGTCTGACTTTTCCGTACTGTCTGGTGGCAGTCAAGACAGGTGAGCAAGCGGTGGGCTTTGTGTGAAAACTGTGCATGCGGGAACCAGACTGCCGGCACGCCTGTCGGCTGGACTGTCGGCGGATGCATTGAGTGGTCAATGGCATGACATTTTTCACATTTCCCGTCTTTGGCATACAGGAGTTTCTCTGACTCGGCTTGGCGAACAGTACGTGCCCGCGAGGTTGGCGCTTGTGTTGCCGCTTGGGGTGGAAGCCGCCCCGCGCTTTGTGGGGCTTGCAGCCAAGAGATTCGCCCTTCGTGAAAGGTTGTCACCAAGAAGGCGTGGATGACTGTAGGGGTTTCGTGTGGAACAACTTGGCCTGGAAAACGTGGGCTGAATTCGAGGGTATGACAAGACGCGCAATGGTCTTCATACACGACCAGCTGCATATAACCGCCGTCTGCGGTTGGGGCATGACAGTTCCGACAGGTCAGTGGCTGTGGCTTTTGGCTGGGAGTCGCTTTTACGTCGGGTCTTTTCAGGTCGGGCTCAAGGTGTTTGGCGTGATTAAACTTCAGCGTAGCCCCATCGGCTCGACGAGCACCCGGACTGTCAAGCCGCATACGCTTGGCTGTCGCGCTAATAGTGGTTGAGATAGCAAATTCCGGATGATCTGTAGCAAAATTCGTCACCGTGGTCGCAAATTGCACCGGGGTCCCAGCCGGGACCTGTCGCTTCAGCCCATTGTGACAGTGCACACAGACCCTATTTGCCGTTGGAATGAGCTTAGTATGTCCATGCTGGGCTTGGTGCTCATTATGACAAGATTCACAGCGCGGCGTTGTTGCCTCGATGCGAGTATGCGCCGGTTCCGCATGACACTTGAGACACCATTCATCCACTGGCCCTTGGTGCTTTGGATGGCAATACGTCCAGCATAACGCCCTGCCCCCAATGAGGGCATGAGCGGCAGACATATGAGGCGAACTGGTAGACTGTTCTTGTGCCCACCCTGCGGGTTGCCACAGGTTGAGCACGCTAGTGCAGACAAACACCATTACAAGTCTCGGTAGCATCACGATCCAAGGTCCACCCGCCGTAGGCAAGCTCTCTATGTATTCAAAGTACCGTTCAAAAGGGATGCATAGAGAGCTTCGATGGCCTTATCCGCTCTACCACAAAAAATCAAGTTTATTAATAGGTTGCATATTTTTCTGATCAATTCACGGGTGTCACGCGTGTCACTCGGACTGATACAGAGACCAGATAGGCCCCCTAATTTCCCCTCCAAAGAGGCTCCAGCGGAGGGATGCCGCGTAGCGGCGGGGCGGGTTCCCGGCCTCGATGTCGCTTACCTCTGCACACTTTTAACTGTGTCACACCCGTCATTAGATACACTGCTCCATTGACTCATAGCGCCCTCCATCACTTTGATGGTTGCACTCCTAAGATTGACGAGTAGGGTGGAGATGGATCAACTACCCGCTCTCAAAACTGTCGTGTACTCAGCCCAGCGGGAGAGGGAAACAGGAGCGAGGCGGCTGTAGGTGAGGGGAAAGTCACACGGTAAGCCCAGATGAAAACTGCTATAAGCCGAACACGCGGACCTCCGCCGCCGAGAAACATGCCCTGATGCGTATTCGTATGCTTTACCTGAAGGTGTGGATCTTCATGCTGCTCGGCGGCTCGGTGGGACAGGCAGCCCTCCAGGCGGCTGTCTTGGAACATCCACAACCTGGCTCCGTACAGAGCGGGATAGGCATGCTGTCTGGCTGGAAGTGTGAGGCCGGCACGATCACCGCTAGCTTCGACGACGGCCCTCCGATTCTGATTCCACATGGTAGCCCGCGTGAGGATACGAGAGAGATCTGCCTGGCGGTCCATACGGGCTATGCGCTACTGTGGAACTGGAATCTCTTGGGCGACGGCGAGCACTACGTTGAACTTTTTGACGATGGGGTGGCGTTTGCCCAGGTCTCCTTTCAGGTAGTGTCACTCCACGGGGAGTTTCTGACTGGACGCCGCGCAGCGACTACCGTGCCAAACTTTCCCGCCCCTGGAGAAACCACGCTTCTCGCCTGGCAAGAAAGTAGCCAGGGCTTTGCGGTCCAACACGTCAGGCCCTTTCATGTCACCATCCATCCACAGGTGGGGACACCTATCCAGGTCAGCGTCGAGCTGGCTGAGACACCGGCAAAACGCCAGCGTGGGTTAATGCAGCGCGAGGAACTCCCGGCACGGCATGTTGTTTCTTTTTCCGCAGGCCGCGCTGTTGTCCTTTTGGATGAGAAACACCCCATTGCCGCTTGATATTCTGTTTATCAATAGCGAGCAAACCATCGTCCACATCGCCGAGCGGACGACGCCGTTTTCTTTAGAACTGCTGCCATCCGGAGAACCTGCCCAGTTTGTACTTGAGGTCAACGCCGGGTTTAGTCAGGACCACGGCGTTGCCAGTGGAGATCAGATGGAGTTGCCTGCCGACCTGCCGCTCCCAACGCACTAGACCGGACTGGACAGTGTCTATCCACAGCCTGCCTAGTCGATACTGACGTGTTCTTCCCAGGGCGAACGACCGTCACGTCGTGCGGCCAGTTTGTCGCGTAAGGCTTCGAGCTTGTCACACAAGCCCAGGAGGCGCTGCCGCAGGCGGTCGTCGTCGATCTGGGCTGCGCGCGTCCGGAGCTCTGCGTCCTTTTGCTCTAAGCGTTCGATCTGCCTTGTCAGCAGCTGCGTAAGTACGGGCGAGACTGACTGTTGCACAGCAGATAGGCGGTTTGGATGGGACAGCGATGAATTGGTCGTGTCGGTATTGTTCTGCAGCGTACACTCGGCCGTATTCCCGGCGAGACCGTCTTCACACGTCAAGCCGTCAGCCGTGTTGCCAATCAGATCTTCGCGGGCCACATTCCCGGTCACATCAGTCCCGACAACAAGCAGGCCGGCTACGACGGCGATACCGGTGCCGCCACTGTTCTGGACCATGTTGTCGACGACCATGCCCATGGCTTCATTCTGCTGCGCAGAATCGCCACTTGCGCCGACAACGACGCCCCCGGCAACGAGGATACCCTCGCGATCAGAACCCGTGACCGTGTTATCGGCGATCAGGGTGTCTAGGAGGTTATTCGATGCCCCGCTGCCAGCCAGCATAAACATGCCTCGGTCTCCGGCGTTGTCGACCCTATTGCTCTGCACCTCGGCCATAATGGTATTGTCGAATGCATCACTTGCTCCGCTCTGGAGATAAATGCTCGACAGCGCCGAGTTGGTAATAACGTTTTCTGTAATCGTGGCACTGACAATATTATTCGACTCGCCAAGAGCGCCACCTTCAATACGAATTCCTCCAGAACTCGTCTGGACGGTATTGTTCCGAATCGTATTCATCACGATATTATCGGACTCAGAGCCGGACCCAGCACCACTGCCGCCCTGGATCGCAATGGCTCGGAAGTCCGCATTCGTTACGAGATTATCGATAATCATAGCGTCGATGAGGTTATTGTCTCCTCCAACACCTCCGTCTAGCGTCCCGCCCCGTACGTTGATAGCGATACTGCTCGCCTGGACGGTATTCCCACGTATCTCCGCCATCACGATATTATTGCCGCTCTCCCCCCCATTGATTTCAATCCCTCCAAGATCGCCCGAAAGAGTGTTGTTGAGTACCATGATTTCGACCACGTTTGCAGTCGAATCTCCGGACAGATTTGTGACTGCAATCCGGCCACCAGACTGATTATCAGCGATGGTGATCTGGGAGAGTTCCCCCCGCTCGCCAAAGGGGTCGACTGTAATGTCGCTAGTGCCCAGCACGACATTGTGATGATGGGATCTGCAAATACGGAGCCTACCGTGTTGTCCACGAGGGCGACATCAGCAGAGGCAGTCCCCTTAGCAGCGGAAACGAACAGGGGCGAGAAGCTCGCATCCGTAAACGTCAGTCCCCGAACGGTGATATTGCTGGCAAAAATCTCGAGGCAAACTTGCGAGAGGGTAACGTCCGGCGTGCCGTCCCCATCCACATCTCCATCAAGCGTAATATTATCGCTGAAGATGGAGAGGAAAATATCGCCATCCTCAAATTGTCCCGAGGTTACTGAGGTCACCGAAGCTACTGAAGCACGACGAGGCATTGCCCTCGCCGTGCTCTGCACCGTTCCGGGTAGGGGGAAAACTATGAGGACCGGCTCTTGGGGTGGTGTTTCATCGGTTGCCTCAATAGCCTCTAGAAGAGAAATACCATCCGGGCCAGGATTGTTCTGCAGGGCGTCTAGACTCGAGATGTCTCCGTTTTCCTCAGCTCCAAGATTGTCGATGACCACGACTTGGCCATGCGAATCGAGCAGAGAGAACCATTGCGCTGCAGTATTGTACCGATAGCGTAGGGTACGCCGCACCGTCTGATTCGTCGCACTATCTCGGGCGATAGCGCCTTCTACCATCAGGGTTTGACCTTGGAGACTGGCCGTAGACTGAGACAGATCCAAACTGTCTAAGAACTCAAAATCGCCCGCTCGCCGAACAAGGATCCCGC
>CAUZQN010000217.1:0-5539 GCA_963581605.1 uncultured Binatia bacterium (SeqCode) | reverse complement strand
GGGGATTGGTATATTCTGCCTGGTGACGCTGAGACACTTTTTGGTACCGATCCAGCCGCGCTCTGGCCAGCGTTGATGCAGCGCGGAGCGATTGAATGGACACGGCTATTTCGGGAGACGGTAGCAGATCTCTAGCGAGGTGTAGGTCACGGGGTGGATGTATTTCTGAGTCGAAACGAATCTCCCTTTCCGGTACACATCTCCGCCCCTTCCTTGATCTTTTTCGTCTCGCATAATACAAAACCGAGGTCCCCCGACGTTGGACACCGGAGAACAGGATAAAAATATGGGCCTACAGGACAATATCGACAAACTTGAGAGCCTCAATGAGCTGGCACTGCAAGGCGGGGGTGCGAAACGTATCGCACGTCGGCGTGAGCAGGGAAAAAAGACAGCGCGCGAACGCGTTGAGACACTGCTCGATCCAGGCAGTTTTGTCGAACTAGACCGGCTCAAGACCCATCGCTGCACCGATTTTGATATGGACAAGACTAAGATCCCAGGCGATGGGGTGGTGACTGGCTATGGCAGCGTCGATGGACGTCAAGTCTTTGTATTTTCTCAAGATTTTACTGTTTTTGGAGGAAGTTTATCCAGCGCCTTTTCAGAAAAAATATGTAAAGTCATGGATTTGGCAGCCAAAACCGGCAGCCCGGTCATCGGCATTAATGATTCCGGAGGCGCACGCATTCAAGAAGGCGTAGCAAGCTTGGCCGGCTACGGTGCAATCTTCTTACGCAACGTCATGAATTCAGGCGTCGTACCGCAAATATCGGTAATTATGGGACCATGTGCGGGTGGCGCGGTATACTCGCCGGCCATAACGGACTTTATCTTCATGGTCGATAACTCCAGCTATATGTTCATCACCGGACCGGATGTGATTCGTACGGTGACACATGAAGAGGTCACGATGCAGGAGTTGGGCGGAGCGGCAACGCATAACGCCACCAGTGGCGTAGCCCATTTTGCCTCCCCGGACGAAGATGAATGTTTTCACTCGATTCGCGAGTTATTGAGTTATCTGCCCAGCAACAACATGGAAGATCCGCCGTTTCAACCCACACCGGACGATGCAAATCGGCGTGACGAAAAACTCAACGATATTATTCCTGAGAATCCCAATAAACCCTACGACATGACCGACATCATCCGCTCCGTGGCCGATGAGAACCACTTTTTCGAAGTGCAAAAGGACTACGCCCGCAACATCGTCATCGGTTTTGCCCGGCTCGGCGGAAAACCAGTCGGAATTGTGGCCAACCAACCCGCCTTCCTGGCCGGCGTGCTTGATATTGACGCCTCAGTCAAAGGCGCCCGATTCGTTCGGTTTTGTGATTGTTTTAATATCCCCATTATTACCCTCATCGACGTCCCAGGCTTTTTGCCCGGCACCTCCCAGGAGTATGGCGGCATTATTCGCCATGGGGCGAAGCTATTGTATGCGTACTGCGAAGCTACCGTACCCAAGATTTCGGTCATCACCCGCAAGGCATACGGCGGGGCATACGTGGTGATGTCCAGCAAAGTCATCCGGGGCGATATTAATTTGTCCTACCCGACCGGCGAAATTGCTGTCATGGGCCCGGATGGAGCCGTCAATATTATTTTTCGCAATGCGCTCAAAGAAGCCAAGGACCCGGACGCTGAGCGCACCAAGTTGATTGCTGAATACGGCGAGACCTTTGCCAACCCGTTCAAGGCTGCTGAGCTTGGCTATATTGATGAAATCATCATGCCGGCAGACACGCGCCCTCGGCTGATCCAATCGCTCAATATGCTCCAAAATAAGCGCGAGAAAAATCCACCCAAGAAACATGGCAATATCCCATTATAGGGGCCAGGGATCGGGGCCCAGGGGCTGGGGCCTAGGGGTCGGAGATTGGTATAACTATGTTCAAACGTGTCTTAATTGCAAATCGGGGAGAGATCGCCGTCCGCGTTATTCGCGCCTGCCGTGAACTCGGGGTTGAAACCGTTGCCGTGTATTCGGACGCTGATCGGTCCGCGCTGCATGTCCAATACGCCGACTACGCCTATCCGATTGGCCCTGCGCCGTCGGCCGAAAGCTATCTGGTTGTTGAGAAAATTCTTGCGGTCGCCAAGCAGAGTGGGGCTGAGGCCATCCACCCCGGTTATGGTTTTCTGTCCGAGCGCGCTTCTTTTGCCCAGGCGTGCACTGACGCAGGCATTGTCTTCATCGGTCCCCAGCCCGAAGCGATCGAACAGATGGGGGATAAAGTGACCGCACGAGCCATTATGCAAAAGGCCGGCGTGCCCGTTGTCCCGGGCACAGACGTCTTAGGGGACGAAGACGAAGTTATTGCGGCGGCGAACACCATCGGCTTTCCGGTCATGTTTAAAGCCTCAGCTGGCGGTGGCGGGAAAGGCATGCGGCTGGTCGAGAAAAAAGAGGACGTGATTTCCTCCTTACGCAACGTTCGCTCTGAGGCAAAATCCTCATTCGGCGACGACCGCATGTATATAGAAAAATTTATCGAAAAACCGCGCCACGTCGAAGTCCAGGTCTTAGGCGATACATACGGAAATATTATCCATCTGTACGAGCGTGAGTGTTCCCTCCAGCGCCGGCATCAAAAGGTCATCGAAGAATCGCCTTCACTCGCCATCAACCAAGATGTCCGGGAGCAAATGGGTCAAATTGCCGTCGAGGCGGCTCAGGCGGTGCAGTACGTTGGGGCGGGAACAGTAGAGTTTCTGGTAGACGCACACCAGAATTTCTATTTCCTGGAAATGAATACGCGTATTCAGGTCGAACATCCGATCACTGAGCTTGTGACTGGTGTCGATCTGGTCAAAGCCCAGATTGAAATCGCTGCGGGAGAAGCGCTGACGATCAAACAAGAAGATGTGCGGCAACGCGGTTGGGCGATCGAGTGCCGTATTTACGCCGAAGACCCGGATCGCGACTTTTTCCCCTCACCCGGCAAGATTCAAATTCTTCGCACGCCGGGCGGGTATGGCGTGCGGGACGACAGCGGAGTGTACGAAGGCTGGGAGGTGCCCATTCATTATGACCCTATGATCTCCAAGCTGTGCGCCTATGGCCGGACCCGAGACGAAGCCATCCAGCGCATGCTGCGTGCGCTCCAAGAATACATAGTCGAAGGCATAGTCACCAATATTCCCTTCCACCGCTGGGCGCTGACCCATCCACGTTTTGTGGCCGGCGATATCGACACGGGCTTTATTCCGCGAGAATACAACGGACTGCCGGAAGAAGAAGACCACCTGCGGCATGAAATTATTCTAGCTGCGGCCGCACTCGCGGCGTATCATAAAGATCAAGAATTGGCCCGGTCGATAACCGGCAGTGTGAGCAGCAGCGCGGGAGTGTCCGCATGGCGCGCCAGTGGTTGGCGTGAGGGACTGCGCTAGCAGCAAGGACGACAGCACCTATGGCTTATAAAGCAAAGCTCGGGGATCAAACCTATACTATCGACGTGCAGGAACTTGGCGAGCATAAGTATAAAATTATGATTGACGATGAAGAGCACCTGATCGATGGCAGACAGCTCACCGGCCATATGTACTCTTTGCTCGTTGAGAATCAGTCGTT
Source organism: uncultured Binatia bacterium (SeqCode) (assembly GCA_963581605.1). Taxonomy (GTDB): domain Bacteria; phylum Desulfobacterota; class Binatia; order Bin18; family Bin18; genus Bin18. The sequence goes on along the minus strand of CAUZQN010000217.1, from coordinate 1,959 downwards.
CACGGTTGATGTGGCAGAAAAAGACGACGAATACACCGTGGCCTATGAAGGCAAGAGTTTCCGCGTTCACCTCCTGGATGAACGCAAGGCACGCCGCGGCGGAGCAGAAGCGGGTCTGAGTGGAGCCGAGGAAAAAGATGTCCGCTCCATGATGCCGGGCAAGGTTGTTGAGCTGCTGGTGAACGAGGGGGACCAGGTCGAAAAGGATCAAAGTGTGATCGTTATCGAGGCCATGAAAATGGAAAATGAAATCCGTGCCGCAGTTGCCGGTACGGTCAAAGCCATCCATGTGGAGGCCGGCCAAGCGGTCGAATCCGGACAACTCCTCATAGAACTTGAAGAGGCCTAGCCCGTACGGGTTGCCTGCCCTCGTAGGCACGATCACATAGGATCGCGTCTATAATTCACTGTAGATAATGGACGCATGTTCTCACCTATAGACAGACAGAAGCTGACCCCCTTCTTCACCAACCTGACTGCACCCATATTTGGCCTCAAGCTGCCTCAAGAAGTAGCCGGGGCTCTCTTTTCGCGCTACAGCCGTTCGGCAAAAAGTCTGCGTCAGATTTTTCTGGACGAGTTCCTGGGCAACGCAGACCTGCAGCTCTCCCAGCTCCCAGGTGGCACAGGTAGCACCTCTACGGAAACAGCGAGCAGTGAGGCCGTCCAAAAGGCACGCGCGTTCTATGACCGCGTCCTGATTGGCTATGGCGATGACTCCGTCGCCCAGCTGGGCGGAGCGCATATTGCGTGTGAAAACATCTCGAACGTTGCGGCCAAGATTCTTGAAGATGCCCGCATCGGCATCGCTCCACTTGAGAAGTCTACGCGCTATGTGCGCTTTGATACAAAAGGTCCGGACGGCGATTATCTGTTCTACAAAGAACCGACGCTAATGGCCTCGACTCACCGCGAGGCGTATCTGTCCGGCATGCGACTTTTGTTCGAAACGTATGCGGCTCAGCTCGAGCCCATGCTGGCCTTTGTGCGCGACAGTCTGCCCATAGACTCGGTGGAGTGGAAACACCCGCAGACGGGTGAGCCGCTGACCTACCACGAGGCGCAGAAAGACGACACACTCAAAAAATGGACGGAAGGCGCCTATCGTTCAACCGTTCGAGCTCAGGCATGCGATATTCTCCGCTCCTATCTCCCGGCCGCCACACTGACCAATGTCGGCCTCTTTGGCGTTGGTCAAGCATTTGAACATCTGCTCAACAAACTCTATTCGCTCGAACTGGCTGAGGCGCACAGCATTGCTGAGAGCATGCATACCGAGCTGAATAGTTTGATCCCGTCGTTTGTGAAACGCGCCCAACGCAATGAGTATTTGGTACAGACAGCAGCCAGCACTCGCGCGCTCACACATACGCTGCTCTCGGATCAATCTATCGCAGCCAGTCCACCCGTCAGCCTTATTGACTACGACCAAGACGCGGAAGACCAGATTCTCGCGGCCATCCTCTATCCACATACGCGTCAGCCTCTCAGTCAACTTCGCGCCCGTGTGAAAGAGTTCTCTGCAGAGCAGCGGGCACAGATTTTTGACGAGTATATTGGGCAGCGCCAGCATCGCCGCGATAAACCCGGTCGAGCCCTCGAACACGGCTATTATACCTTCGATATTATTGGCAATTTAGGACTCTACCGCGACCTGCAACGTCATCGCATTCTCACCCAGGAACGCCAAGACTTCTCCACCGTGCATGGCTATGACACACCCATTGAAATCGAACAGGCCGGGTTTCTATCTGCCTTTGATCACTGCATGGCACAAGCCGCAGACCTGTATGAGCAGCTGTCTGCAGACTTCCCGTATGAAGCCCAGTACGTCGTACCGTTTGCCTACCGAGTGCGCTGGTATATGAAGCTCAACCTGCGCGAAGCGATACACGTGGGGGAGCTACGCACCCTGCCACAGGGCCATCCGGACTATCGTTTTATTGTGCAGGAGATATG
>CAUZQN010000216.1:0-5546 GCA_963581605.1 uncultured Binatia bacterium (SeqCode) | reverse complement strand
TTGCCTTTGTTTGGCCTGGCTTGCGAAACGACTTCGGATTGCGACCGGCAGTGAGCATTTCCGCCTGTCCATGTATGGCTTGACACTGTGTCTCCGAACGATAGTGCTCGCCTTTAGCCGAGTGCGGCTTGGTTCGTCGTAAGAAAAAGACGTCACAGCCCTCTTCGTCCGGATCGATTAATACAAACGCATTTTTCTTATCGATGTCTTCTATGGCCGAGTGGTGGAATAGCACCACGGGCGTCCCTTCATCAAGATCTATTCCTTCCAAAAACAGAATAGGCCCGTCCTCATGCAGCTTCGTTAATTTGTAGCGATTGATAATCGCTTTAGATGAGGTTGAAAAAATCCACAGCCCGTTCAGGCTCTCAACCGTAATGTCGCCCAACGCTAACGCCATCCGCTCCCCCAGTGACAGCTGCAAGAAGCGCTGTCTTTGGTCTCTCTTCTCCTGCGCGCTCTTGGATAGTTGTTCGCTCTCGGGCACGTTCTGAGAGGATTGTTCACTCTCCTGCGTGTACGCCTGCATAGGCAGTACCAGAACCAGCACGAGAAGCACGTGCAGCATATGCCTGGTCAGGAATTGCCTCATATCTTTGCCCATCCTAATCAACCTCCTCTCACGATACCTCGTCTCTCAGAATGTCATCCCCCTCGTGACAGCTCCCAACCGCCCCATTAAGTAACGGAACTGACGCAAGATCCGGTCTACAGCAATCGGCGCAGCCCGCCCGAGTTGTCCCCGTGCTCCACTTGCCATAGAATCGGGGCCACGTCTCCCCCACCATTTGAAGAAAGGGGGTACGACGAACACAACACGAACGATAAGAGAGAAAGGATGATCCATATGGTTTTGGTTTATTTCTGCGTCTCGCTACTCCTGCTGAGTGTGCCGGGATGCAGTAAGAGCATCACTCCGAAATTGTCGAGTCCCAGCACATCCGCTTCAGCCCCACTCAAGGACGAAGGGCAACTGGACGCGGTGTCAAAGACGGCACACTTCTCGCCCCCACCCCAACAACTGGCGGCGCTGCTTATCAAAACGGCTAAAGCCGAAGGGTGGGTGCCTAAGCAAAAGGCGGTAGAAAACGACGGACGGTGGATCGTCACAGTGCGAGATCCGGACGAGCCGGCCGGACGCTCAGAGCAGAACGTCTTCATTGAAAGTGCCCCTGATGGCGGCAGCACCATTTTGGTCGGAACCGGGATGGCCGCCCTGCCGGAACGGTTGCTCGCCCCTCTCAAGGCCAATGTCACAACGCACTATGAACCGCCAAAGCAGGTGGCGAAAATCGAACAGCGGCAACGGGACTACTCTGGCAAAAAAGCGCCCGCCGACGTGGTAGTCACGGCCGGGACGCCCATGCGTCCGTATCGCAAGCTGGGCAAAGTCCGGGCAAGTGTCAGGCTCAAGGAAAAAACGCTGACCCAGACACTTTGGGATGCACCGACATCCTGGTTCACGAGTGACAAGGCGGATACCAGCCGCACGCGCTTGTTCAATAAACTGAGTGACCATGCCCTCCTCAAATACGGCAACCAGGTCGACGCGATTATCAAGGCCCGGTATAAAACACGGACCGACGGGAGCGCGTTTGCCTCCGGCCTTGCGGTGCAATACGTGTCCACCGAAGAACGTTTGGACGAGGTGGAGCGTTTACGCGACAGAGGCTATCTATCTGACGTGGAGTACGCAAAAAAACGGGCGAAAATCCTGGACGGGCTGTAAGCACCAGCACGGAGAATAGCCATGACAACGAGCCCGTCTACCCCCGAACAGCTCATGACCAAGACGATGCTTGCCGACCCCTACCCGCTCTACCATGCGTTGCGGGATGAGTCGCCCGTTCGTTATACCAGCCTGCCGGCCGGCAGTGTCGCTGGGGTTGAGGCTGGGCTCAAGTCGTGGGGCTTTCTGCGCTATGCGGATGTGTACGGTGCATTGCGCGATCACGCGACCTTTTCATCCCAAAGTCCGATGGCCGGTCAGTTCGGCCCACAATTGGTTTTGCTGCAGGACGACCCGCCCCGCCATACGCGCTTCCGGCGTCTGGTCAACCAGGCATTTACCTTCAAACGAACCGAGGCACTAAGCCCGTGGATCACTCAGGTCGCCCACGATCTCCTGGATGCCATGCCGTGTGGAGACGTTGAGGTCACTGAGTCCTACACCATCCCCTTGCCGGTTAAAGTCATTGCTCGACTCTTGGGTATTCCCGGCGAAGACTACGTGACCTTTAAGCAGTGGTCGGATGCCTTTCTCTCGGTCAAACCCATGAGTAACGACGAGCGGACTACACACCTGCAGGATATGGTGGCCTATTTTGGCAAGATGGCCGCCGTCCGGCGCGAGCGGGGAGCACCGGATTTGATTACCGCTCTGGTGGAAGCGGAGGTTGAGGGGGAATCGCTGCAGGAATGGGAGATCTTGGGCTTTTGCATATTACTGCTGATAGCCGGCAATGAAACAACCACGAACCTCTTGGGCAATCTGCTCAATCTGCTGACGGACCGACCGGAGTTATGGCAACAGCTGCGCGACGACCGCAGCCTGGTAGAGCCGGTGATTGACGAAACCTTGCGTTATGCGAGTCCGGTTCAGCGTCTGTTCCGGGTGGCCGCCCGGGATGTTGAGGTCTCGGGCCAGGCTATCGCCCAAGGAGATCGCATTACGCTTTTTTACGGCGCGGCAAACCGCGATCCCGAAGCCTTTCCTGAGCCGGATGCATTCCGGCTCGATCGAGATCTGCGGCATCACGTCGCGTTTGGATCAGGCATCCACTATTGCCTGGGCGCTCCGTTAGCGCGCGTCGAAACCAAGATCACGCTCAACGCTTTTTTGGATCGTTTTCCTGTTTTGACCCGCGGCACAGCGCCAGTCGAACGGCAGACAAGCAGCTATATTATCTTTGGCTTTGACCGCCTGCCGTTAGCACTCAAAGCAGCCTGACGCCTCCTAAATAAAAACGAGGTGGTTATACTACGCCCATGCAGACACGCATGAGACGATGCCCAGCTCTGGTGCCGGCGGTTTTTCTGACTGTCCTGATCGGCTTACTCGACATATTCTGCTGGAGTACTATCAGCAGCCCGATTGAAGCAGCTGAGGCGGTTGAAACGGTTGAGCCCAGCAGACACAAAACCGAGCACAAGACAGCAATAGATACGAGCTTTCGTCTTGTCGATGAGATCGGCCGTACGCTGACAGAGCTCAGCGTAGACCCTTCTATCGATCCGCCTCAAATCGGTCTCAACCCTCAGGCCATCGTCACGGAACAAAACATCCTGCTCTTATTTTTTCAGCAATCCTCAGCAACCCGACACTTATGGCTGCTCTTTAGTGTTGTAAGCCTTGGGCTGCTGATCCTGCTCACCTTGTTCGCCTGTTTGCCCAGAGGGCCCAGAGGGCCCAGGGGGTCCAGAGGGTCCAGAGGGTCCAGAGGGTTCTGGACAGCAGGAATATTCTTTCCAGGCTGTGCCCTGATCTTCGTCTTTTTCGCGTACGGCCATTGGACCCAGCTTGCTAGCCTACAGCATCAGCAACATATCCTAGAGAGGATTCTGCAGCACGCGGCCCATCAGCCTAGCGCGCCGGAGTTTCTCATCCAACTGGGCACAACCATACATGTTGCATCCGTCGAGATGCAGACCACCATCCATGTCTGCCTGGATATCCTTGTTTTGGCAGCAATCTTCTTGCTCCGGCTCGTCTGGAAACAGCGGGCTGCACGATCAGTTCTCCGCAGCGAAAAGCATACTTGATTTCCCCGCCAGGGAGTGCCTAAAGGATGCCCACTACGCCGGGGAGGGCGTCTTCTCCTCTTACAGAGCTGGATTATCCAGCGGCAGACCGACTCTGACCCGTCCGTGGGTTGCGCCATTGATATCCCAGCTATGGGTGAAATGACGCGTGGCAGTGCACATGTCTCGATACGCACGCGCAATCGGATTATTCATATACACGCCGCGTCCCCCGCCGGCGTCCCAAATCAAATTCGCAGCTTGAAACGCCAGCTTGCCAGCATATGCGCCAGCCGCGCGATATTTGGTGCGTTGTTCGTGTGTCGGCAAATCCCCGGCTTCGAGAATCTGCATAATCTCGTCGCTGTTTCTGTACAGCAGCGCCTTGGCCGCTTCCACTGCTATGCTGGCTTCTGAAATTTTGGTGTGTTGCAGCACCTGATCGTGGAGGCCCTGGCCGGACATGAGGGCCACTCGACTTTTCACCTGCTCGACGTAGTCTCGGACAATACCATCAGCAATGCCGACTGATGCGCTGGAGATCAAAATGCCAAACGTCATATAGCTCGGCGAACGATACAGCGTCCCTCGGTTGACCTTCCGGCCCGGGCTCTTGTCTCCACCCTTGAGGTGTTTAAGCGGTAAGGTCATATGGGTTGGAATAAAAACGTTATCCACCTTGACATCATGACTGGCCGATCCGCGCAGCCCGACGGCATCCCAGGTGTCGAGGATTTCAAACTTCCCCTGGGGCAGGATAAAATAGCGCTCTTCTGGCTTTCCGCCCGATCCGTTTTCCACCATACCAGCGAACAGACACCAGTCGCATGTCGTAACGCCGCTCACAAACGGAAACTGGCCGGACAGCACATACCCGCCCCGCACTCTGCACGCGTTGCCCAGCAGCGGAATGAGAATACCACTCAGCAGATTTTGTGGACTCGTCCCCCAGACTTCTTCTTGGGCACGTTCAGGCCACTGGGCCACCATAAAATTATGACCAATGTATTGAGCCAGACACCACGCAGTCGAGCCACACCCTGTGCCTATCGTGGTCAGAATATCTACCATGCCGGACAAGTGGGCCTCACAGCCGCCATAGCGGGACGGTTGGAGGATACGCGCGACACCAGATGTCCGAAGATCATGCCGGGTGTCATCCGGCATGCGTCGTATTTCATCAGTATGGGGTGCGCGCTGGCGCAAAATCGGTACTAACCCCTCGGCCCTCCGCACGAGCGCCTCCCGAGAGCCGACGCGTGGATAGCGTTTACGAGCTTTGTGTGCTGTCGCCTTTACGCATTGCTGCTGCATGACTTGCTCCCCTAGTCTTGTATGAATGATATTCGGACAGGAGGCAAGGTCGCGGCTTCGCCCCGCGTCTCCCTTGCAGCGCTGTCAATGAATGCGTTAGGTTCGAGCTGGTATAAAAAGACAGGAGCATCACACATGGCCATTACAACTATTACGCACTATTTCGATTACAAAAGCCCATATGCCTACCTCGCCCAAGAAGAAACTTTTCAGCTAGAAAAGGAATTTGAAGTTAGCGTAGATTTTCTTCCGCTCACTTTGGACATTTCCCAATTTCTGGGTTCTGCCCAGGTGGACGAGACCGGCAAGGTCGTGGATGAAGAGCGCAATGCGCATCAGTGGCGGCGAGTGAAATATGCCTATATGGACTGCCGGCGTGAGGCGACCCGGCGCGGACTGACTATTCGTGGCCCACGCAAAATTTTTGATTCCTCGCTCAGTCACATCGCTATGCTGTACGCCAAGCAGCAGGGCGATTTTCAGCCGTATCA
>CAUZQN010000215.1:0-5558 GCA_963581605.1 uncultured Binatia bacterium (SeqCode) | reverse complement strand
TCGTTCAACATGCATCTGTCGATCGTTGGACCCTTGCTCGAGAGTCCAATAGTCCCCGGCGACCAAGCAGCGCATCGCCGATCTGGTCGTGAAAGAGCAAAAGCTGATTGCTGGGAACTTCTCCGAGCCGAGGACGTCCGGGCTGTTGGCCACGTATCAACCGGGCACGCGTGCCCAACGGGTTGCTGGAGGGTACCAGATCACGGGTAGAAAAGCCTTTGCCTCCATGCTGGAAGCAGCCGACTTCTGTGCTGTGCTAGCGCATCCAGACGAAGCCGACAGCCCTGGTGCCGCTATCCTACTGCTTGTTCCCCGTGAGGCGCCGGGACGACGCGTCGACCAGGTGTGGGATACGCTCGGGATGCGGGCGACCCGGAGTGACTCCCTCATCCTCGACAACTGTTTCGTGCCGCAGGAAGCTGCACTCTATCAGGCGGACGACATCCTACCGTTCATCCGCGATGGGGCGAACTGGCTGTGGGCATCGTATACGGCCGTGTACCTGGGGGTAGCCGCCGCTGCCTACACAGTCGTGCGCAAGATGGTGCAGGAAAGGATACCTCGGGGCTACACCCAGCCTATGGCTCACCACCCTGATGTTCGCCATCGTGTGGCTGAAATGAGCGTGGACCTGGAGGCCGCCAGACTCCTAACGTATCATTCGGCTTGGCTCAGCGACACCCATGGGCCGACCCCGGCGACCCTGGCGGCCCTGTTCCGAGCTAAGTATCTGGTCGGCGAGGCTGGGGCTCGGATCACGCGGACTGCCCTCACGCTAGGAGGAGCACATGCGCTCTTCAAAACCGTACCGCTTGAGATGCTGTTTCGGGACGGCGCCGTCGGTCCTATTCAGTTTCCGCCCAGTGACTTGTGTCTCTCCAGCGTGGGGACCTTGGAGCTGGGGTTAGATCCACGCGAGATACTACCGCCGTTAAAATAAGGAGGAATAGGTTATGGCAACGGACAACGGTAAATCTTATGTCTTCGCCGGCCGGGCGGGTGATACCAGCCCAGGCCTCGAATGGGTGGAAAAGCATATGGGCATGAAGCTGGTTGTTAAGAGCGGTTTGTACCGGAGTGTCTTCGGGCAAGGGAACTGGGAGCCGCTAACGCAGGGGCTGCCTGATGCGCCTGAGATCCGGGCGATAACGATACACCCCCACAAGCCCGAGGTGGTCTACGTGGCTACCCAAGACGGCCCGTACCGCAGTGATGACCATGGCGACCACTGGGAGAAGGTGCCTGTCCCCGACCACGGTCTACCCATGTGGTCGCTGTTATTCCATCCAGCCGATCCACAGGTCATGTTCGCTGGCTACGAGTCCGCAGAGATATACCGGAGCGACGACGCCGGAGAGACCTGGCGCCAGCTCCCGGTGAGTGTCCGGTTCCCCGACGTCACGATGCCTCCTCAGGGAATACCGTCCAAGCGGGTGCTGATGATGTCCGGCAGCATTGCCGACCAGGACGAGCTGTATGCATCCCTGGAGGTCGGGGGGCTGATCCGGTCTTTGGATGGTGGGGAACACTGGGAGAACCTCAGCCACGGCCAATACCTCACCGACGACACGGTGGACATGCACGGCGTTCTGGCCAGCCGCCTGACCCCAGGAACTGTCACTACCATTTGCCGCGTCGGCATGTTTCGCAGCACCGATCGAGGCGACCACTGGCAGCGCGTGCCCATCGAGCCCCTGAACGATCACGGCACAACCTATTGCCGTTGCCTGCGTGAGGTCCCGGGCGATCCCACCAACCTGTGGGTGTCTGGCGGGGGAGATTTTGAGAGTAACGTCGGCGGCCTGTTCCACAGCGAGGATGGCGGTCTGAGCTGGGACCGCGTGGATATTGGCCATGAGGTCAACAGCACTCTCTTCGCCCTGTCCATCGACCAGCGCCATTCTGACCGTATGGCCTGCGCCAGCAAAAAGGGACAGGTTTTCACCAGTGATAACGCCGGTGCAAGCTGGAGTGCTCAGCCGCTACCGGCTGATGCCGACCAGGTCTACTGTGTAGCCACCGGCTAGGATAAGGAGGATACGATGACGCTTCCCGAGTCGGCAATTGTACTCCAGCGCGGAGAGGGCAGCTATGTCAGCATCGGGACCGGCACCCGTTGTACCTTCAAAGTCAGCGGTAAAGACACGGCCGGCCATTTCGGGCTGTTCGAGTATACGATGGAGCCCAGGACTGAGGGGCCACGGCGCCATATTCACCACCAGATGGCGGAAATCTTCTACGTCGTCGAGGGCGAGATCGAGCTCATCATAGGAGACCAGACGGTCACAGCCCAGGCCGGGGCAACCGCGCTCGTCCCCAAGGAAGCCGTGCATGCCTTTTCCAACCCAAGCCCACAGCGTTCGGTGTTGCTCATTATGTTCTGTCCCGCTGACTCGCGCGAGAAATACTTCGAGGGTCTGGCTGAGCTCACCAAAGGCGGGCAGCGGCCAGATCCCCAAGCTCTGCTCGAGTTGATGCGCAAGTATGACACCGAGCCCGTGGCCGAGCCGGTCTATGACTGAACCCTCCTATCGCCACTGATTGAGCCAGCGTACTTGCCCAGGCCACTCCTCCTGTTGGGTTTCTGATAGCATCCGATCCAAGGCGGCAATCAACCCGGACAACGTCCAGCGCCGCTGGGCCGCCAGGAGGAGCCCGCCGTGGTGGGGATGGTCCTGCACCAAGACCGGAAAATCGTGAACGTTGAAGGTAAACAGGACTCGACCCTGAGCTGTAGCACCGAGCAGTTGCTCAGTGTCCGACGCCTCACGGGGCATCCAGGACGTCGGTGTACGGGTCACATCGTGGCCGCGGGCCACCAGCGCTGTATGCAGTGCCTTCAGCGCAGTATCAGCATCCAGGTGGAGACGTGGCAAAGCCATCTGAAGCCGGTTCCTGGCCTTCGGCCGCCGCAAGGGCGGCCTCGATCTCTTCGGGGTGAGCCTGATAGAAGGCAAGTGCTTCTTTGACCTGGGCGATCGAGAGATCATACTCTGCAGCGATTCGGCTTTGGGACAGGCCCCAAGTATGCGCCGCTACAATAAGTGTTTGCACCCGCAGACCGGTACCTCGGAGGACCGCAGTCGGGTGCCCACTCGCCCCGCGCCGATAGCTAATGTGTGGAAAGGCCGGATCGTCAAGCGGATGCTGTAAGGTCCCCACCTTCTCCGCCACAGCCCACAGAATGAATTGATTCAGCGATACCCCCTGCGCGCTGGCACGTGTCTCGGCATCCTGTTTGAGCTGTGCGGGTAAATTAAGGGAATAGCGTGCCATGACCCTGATCCTCCTCTTACAATCAAATGGTCAATATGATGTGCTATACGATGTTCTATGAGACAGCATATGGAAACTATCTTACATCGTCAAGTATTACTCTCCTCCAGAGGTGCAAGAAGTAATGGGGAATATCGTCCTTAGGGCTCCTAACAATACTCCGTCTTGTTCCGCAAGCCTGGATACCTGCTTGCGCAGGTATGACACGATAGGAATTGTCATTCCCGTGGAAACGGGAATCCAGAGGGGAGGGACCGGGGCGCTGACAACGCGTTCTAGGCAGTTTTGTTATGCACTCTTAGCGGAAGGCGGGCATGATCTCGTGAGCAAACAGTTCCATCGAGCGGGTGCCCTTGGCGGGATCGACCCCCGGGACCTGCATGCCCATGACTAAGTGGGTACAGGACGAGGTCTTGACAAACGCCTCGACTTTGCGCGCCACCTGGTCTGGGCTGCCCACCATCCACGCCTGCCCATAGGACGAGTGGCGAATATCGCGCGCTTCTTTGATGTCCCACAGCCGCTCGTCGCCCACTACATCCCCGCTGGTCTTAAACCAGCCATCGTACACTTGCATCATCCAGTGGGCCTGGTCCTGGATGTCCTCCCACGCCTCGTCCTCGGTGGGCGCCACATACACGAAGTGCAGTTGGGTGGTCGAAAAATCAGCCGGCGTGCGCCCATGCTTTTTCAGGAGCTCATAGTAGCGGGGAGCCCAGTCCGGGCCCAACGTGAGGTGCAGGTGATAGCCCTCGCGGACGGCTCGCTGCATGGCTTTTTCGGTGCGCGCGCCAATCCAGATAGGGGGATGCGGCTGCTGCACAGGTTCGGGCTGGATATGTACATCTTTGATCTGGGTAAACTTGCCTTCGAACGTGACGGTGTTCTCGGTCCACAGGCGTCGGATCAGGTCGAGCCCCTCAGCTAGACGGGCCGAGCGCTCTTTGCGGGGCATACAAAAGCCGGAGAATTCATCGACGCGATAGCCCTGTCCTACCCCGAGATCAAACCGTCCCTTGGAGAGGTTGTCAATGAAAGCCACGTCTTCGGCCACGCGCACTGGATGATAGAACGGCAGCAATAGTACGAAGGTACCAATGCGGATGCGTTCGGTCCGCGCTGCAATAGCGGTCGCGGCGTGTAACGGCGTCGGGTTATAGTCCCCGCTGAAGTGGTGCTCGGTCAGCCAGATGTTGTCATAGCCGAGCTCGTCGGCTCGCACACACTGGTCAAGCAAGAGCCGGTAGAGATCGGCATAGGGCCGGAACCAAGGCGCGGGATTACGAAAGTCATGCATCAGTCCGAATTTCATTGCTGCCTCCTCGTGGCTCCCGCTGTAGGGCTGAATTTGCAGGGCTGAACTATAGCGGTTGTGCACCGTACAAAAAAGGCTGCGCGGCAGAGTCGACACACGGCGCTTGCCTCATCATCAATAGCCACTACCGTGTCTACGTTGAAGTTGTGCATGACTGCGCGTTCATGCTTCGACGGGGCTCAGCAGGAACGGACCTTGTCTGTCGCTTCTTTTTCCGTTCGCCCTGAGCTTGTCGAAGGGGAACCGCGACGACACAACACACAGTTTCGACTCGGACACGGTACTACAAAGAGCTTGAGAACAAGATCCGAGTCGCTTATGGTCTCTTGGACGAGCATACAGCAAGCGGTGGGAAGCCATGATGAATGATGACGGATGACATACAGGCTCCGGTCGGAGAGCGTTTGTCAGTCGGGGACATTGAGCTCGAAGTGATACACCAGGGCCAGGGACGACCGGTCCTGCTCCTGCACGGCATGCACAACGTTGATCCACAGGCACGCTTTCTCGATCTGCTCGGTAGGCGGGCGGAGATCATAGTCCCCTCACACCCCGGCTTTGGCCACTTTGCGCGCCCAGCGAATTTCGACACAGTGTACGACTTGGTACACCTATATTTAGACGTCCTCGAAGCGCTACCCTACGAGAGGGTCACACTTATGGGATTGTCCTTCGCCGGCTGGCTCGCCGCGGAAATCGCAGGCACGTGTAGCCACCGCGTCGACCGGCTCGTCCTCGTGGACGCCTTTGGCATCAAGATCAGCGATCGCGAGACACCAGATATCCTGGACGTCTTCAATACCTCACCCCAGGAAGTGCAGCAGCACAGCTGGCACAATCATGAGAAGTGGGCGCCGGATTTCAACGCTCTATCGGACGACGAAATTGTAGTCCGCGCCCGGAACTGGGACGCGCTGTGCCTGTACGGCTGGCACCCCTATATGCACAACCCCCAGCTGAAACGTTG
>CAUZQN010000214.1:0-5559 GCA_963581605.1 uncultured Binatia bacterium (SeqCode) | reverse complement strand
ACCAGCAGGTCCGCTTCAATCAGAACCGCAACCTGGGCTGATAAATTGTCATTATCACCAAACTGGATTTCTTCGACCGCGACCGTGTCGTTCTCGTTCACAATAGGCAGCACTCCCGCCTCGATTAACGTCAGCATGGTGTGCTTCGCGTTCAAATAACGCTTGCGATTGGCCAGATCATCATGGGTTAAGAGGATCTGGCCAACACGAATATGTTGCGCGGAAAAGGACTCTTCATACAGCGCCATCAGGGTAATTTGTCCAACCGCAGCCGCTGCTTGCTTGGCAGGAATGGTCCGCGGACGCTCTTTCATGTTGAGTTCGCTCATCCCAGCGGCAACGGCCCCCGATGTCACAAGGACAATCTCTGTCCCGGCAGCACGCAGGACTGATAGGTCTGTGACAAGCTGGGCGATGCGTGCCTTGTGTACACCACCGCCGCCGGACAGCACACTGCTCCCGATCTTCACCACAATACGACGAATGCCGTCAAGGATACGGGACTTATGCCGGAGTTGAGCATGTTCTCGACTCATGGCCCTGGCGCCTCTGATTCTTGTGTGGCGTCAGCCTCGCGTCGACACTGTTCCAGCAGACGGACAATTTCCCTCAGCAGTTCCTGCTTTCCCTCCCCAGTCACAGCGGAAATGAGGGACAACTTTTTCCCATGCTGCGTAAAAGCCTGCTGAGCCTCAGGGAAACGTTCTCGCGTGATCGTCAAATCCGCCTTGGTCACCACAACAAGCTGCGGCCGCAGAGCAAGAGCACTATCAAAAGCGTCTAGTTCACGGTTGATGACCCTATAGTCTTCATATGGGTTGCGTTCTGGATCAGAAATATCAATAAGATGGACCAGGATAGAAGTCCGTGAAAGATGGCGCAGAAAGCGTACGCCAAGCCCATGTCCGGTATGTGCACCTTCAATGAGCCCCGGCACGTCAGCCATGACAAAAGACCCTTCATCTGCATAGCGAACAACGCCCAGGTTCGGAGTAAGCGTCGTAAAGGGGAAGTCGGCCACACGCGGACGTGCCGCAGAAACAGCGGATATCAGCGTCGATTTCCCCACATTGGGAAACCCGACCAAACCAACATCGGCGAGTAACCGCAGTTCAAGTTGGAGTAGCCGCGTTTCTCCAATCAGACCCGGCTGGGCAAATCGCGGGGCCTTGTTTGTTGAGCTGGTGAAAAAGGCATTCCCCTTTCCGCCTTTTCCACCGTGCGCTACGACAACTTCTTCTCCTACGGTTCGCAGGTCAGCGAGTATTTCTCCGCTCTCAGCATCACGGGCAATCGTCCCCGGAGGCACCAGAAAAATCGACGCCTTCGCGTTTTTCCCATGTTGGTCCTTCCCACGTCCATGTCCCCCGCGTGCCGCCCGGGCGTGGTGGCGGTGCGCCAGATCAAGCAGAGTATTGCGCTGAGAGTCAACACGCAGGATGACATCTCCACCATTGCCACCATTGCCACCATTCGGTCCCCCCCAGGGACGGAACTTTTCACGAAGAAAGCTGACACAGCCCCGCCCGCCATCGCCGGCTTTGACCGTCATTGTGACTTCGTCAACGAAGTGCATATTTGAGATAGCCTGTTAAATTGTTCACTTAATTGGACTGAGACATGCAGTATCCCAAAATAAAAAAAGCCCCAGACGGGGCTTTTCAAACGAACACGCGTTCTCGACTATGCACTCAGCATCCTACTGAGGATAGACGCTCACCCGTTTACGAGTCTTGCCCATGCGCTCATAACAAATAACGCCAGCAATCTTTGCAAACAGGGTATAGTCCCGCCCCATACCGACATTCGTGCCCGGAAAAATACGCGTGCCAAGCTGGCGCACAATGATACTACCCGCTTTTGCCGCCTGTCCACCAAAAAGCTTCACCCCGCGGCGTTGGCCTGGGCTATCACGTCCATTCCGGGTCGATCCTTGTCCTTTTTTATGTGCCATGGATTATCCCTCCAATCCTCCCAGGTTGATCGCCTTGACCTGCACTGCAGTAAAATGCTGTCGATGGCCGCGTTTACGACGATACCCTTTACGGCGCTTCTTTTTAAACACAAGGATTTTTTTCTCCTTCCCATGTTCGACGAGACGCGCAGTCACAGAAGCGCCGGGAACGAGCGGCGTGCCAACCTGAATGTTTCCATCAGCAGATGTCAGCAGGACATCCGAGAACGTAATATCGCCCCCGACTTCACCCGGGAGCGACTCGACACGCAGGAGCTCTCCTTGCGTGACTCGGTATTGTTTTCCGCCAGTACAAATAACTGCATATGACATCCTTCGTTACCTACGCGAGCCCGTTTTGCGTGTCAACTCCCAAACCTGTTTTCATCGCCGCTTAGAGCCTGTCGAATCGCATCTGGAATGGGCTGTGGATGGTCACGGTGATCAACAAAAACAGCAGTAATGGCCCCACTAACACAGCGTTTTTCTTCCCGATAAATTTCTCCGGCAAACGTGATCGACGTAGTGCCTATCCGTTCGACCCACACCTTTACAGCAATCTGTTCGTCAACATACAGCGGGGCGTAGAAAGTTGCCGAAACATTCACCCGAGGCAGACCCGATATTTTTCGGTGATCAGACAAGGGGAAACCGGCTTGTCTCATGAGTTCCCATTCGGCCGTCTCGAAATAGCGGAACGCAGCCGTGTAGTGAATGCGGCCGGAGGCGTCGGTATCGACCCAGCGAACACGGAGTTTCTCAGTATGAGAGCGCATAGTCAACCAAAAGTGGTTATCATACCGGCCTGGTGCATCACCTCGGGCGGGCTGCAGTATGAAAGGACATCATAACATGACACGACATGACGTGGGATAACATAAGACAAAATGAGACAAAATGGGGAGAGCAGGGTTATGAGTTACGCATGCGGGTCCACCGCTATACGCGCGGCAGTCTGAAGGAGGGGGATAGCTGAATACGTTCGGCTGGCCGGCTCGCTGTGTACGCTGAGAGCAGCCAGATATTCTTCTAGCTTCTTTGTGATCGTGGCGAGCTGTGGATCAAGCGGCTTTGATTCGCGCTCCTTTTGCCGTGCTACAACCTTTTTTGTGGGCAGCTTCGCTTTTAACGGGTTGATATACTTCCCGTTTTTATGCAGCTCAAAATGGAGATGCGGGCCAGTCGCCGTGCCCGAAGACCCAACCTGGCCGATGATCTGGCCTCTTTTCACAATACTCCCGACTTTCACACCCTTCCGAATACGTCGCAAATGCGCATAGGCCGAACTATACGGTCCCGCATGGGCGATCTGAATAAATCGGCCGTAGGCCCCTTGCCAGCCCGCTTTCGTAATAGTCCCGTTTGCCACCGCAAGTACGGGTGTTCCCGCTGGCGCGGCAAAGTCTACGCCCCGATGCGGGCGTTTGCGTTTATGAATGGGGTGAAACCGGGCGTCAGTGAAGACGGATGAAATCCGGGTGTAGCGGACGGGGTAGCGCAGGAACTGTGCCCCTCTTCCTGTCCACTGAGAGTTGGCGTCTTCTTCGACTCCAACACAAAACATCGCATACGTCTTGCCTTTATTCACAATTTCAGCAGCCAGGACTTTTCCATATCCGAGAGTTTTTCCATCAGCCTGGAGCTCCTCAAAAATGATCTTAAACACCGCTCCAGGCTGAAGCTCGGAAGAAAGATCGAGATCCCAATCCATATCTGCCAAATCGTCAATAATGCGAGCCGGCACACCCATTCTTGTTGCCGCCTGGTACAGACTGCCCCGGATACGTCCGCCAACGGCCCGCCACACAAGTGTCGTCGGTACCGTCTCGACCCGCGACTCAATCCGTCCGCTCTCACCCCGTTCAAGAACGAGCAGTGAGCGTTTATTGATATCGTACGAAACAGTCCGAAGGGTTGGGTTCCCGTGTTGGTCGTAATCGTACGAGAGCGTCATGGCGTGCCGGAGTTGCAAACGCCGGAGTTCGCTCATTTTCCGCGCTGCATCGATCCATACAGCCATCTGTTTGCGCGGGAGTCCCGCTTTTTTCAGAATAGTTGCAAGCGTTTCATTCCGTTTTATGAAATGTACCGTTTGACGCACTTCTGGCATCGGAGCAGCAGGCGGGGCAGGCGAGAAGATAACGACACTGACAGACTTCTCCTCCTCACCTTCGGCCTGTATGAAAGCGTCGACTTCCACATTCCAGAGCGGCTCCTCGACGCGGTTCGTTCTCTTCTGGATCTCACTCAAGCGCCGTTCGAGCTGCGCAATGATTTCATTTTTTGCAAGTATAGGGTCAACCGCAGAACTTGCCGCCCGAACAACAAAGCCGAGAAAACACAGCACAAGAATGGGGGCAATAATCAGAATCAGAACCTGAACTTGGCCGTTCTGGTGCGCTAGAAGCGCGCGTCGCGTCTCCCGGAAATACCCCATACCACTCATCCACCTTATATAATGCTTTCAAAAAGTGCCTGCAGAATGCGAAGAAGTCAAGCAACCTGGAATCTGTTTTCGTTTCACGAACACGACATTGTCTCGACCCCAGACCGATGGTAGGTTGAGCTGTAGTGAAAAGGGCCTTGCTTCTTGTTGCCTGTCTTATTATCGGCGTCAGCGGACTGGTCGCCTATGACGTCTACCAATTTCTCGTCACCCCAGGCCCTTCTTTACCCGAGCCGACTCGCATTGTTATTGCTCCGGGCAGTACCCTTCAAAAAACAGCTAACCTCTTAGTTTCTAAAGGTATTCTGGCACGTGTTCAACCATTCTGCCTCTGGGCGCAGTTCACTGGTCAGGACAGGCAAATCAAAAGCGGGGAATATGTCCTCTCGACGCCGCTGACTCCACGTATATTGCTTGACACACTGACGCGCGGACAGGTCACGCACCATGTTGTCACCATTACAGAAGGAATGACGCTCAAACAGATTGCGAGCAAATTGGAAGCGCAAGGATTTGGTCCGCAAGAAAGCTTTCTTGCCCTGAACACCGACCTGCAGTTTCTGGCTCAGTGGGACCTGCAATTACACGGTCTGGAAGGCTACCTCTACCCTGATACTTATTTTTTTTCGAGACACACCACGCCGGCAGACATACTGGGGCGCATGCTTACCCGCTTGCACGAAGTCTTTAGCCCAACACTGCGCCACAAGGCGAAAGAGTACGGGCTGTCTCCACATCAAACCCTGACCCTGGCCTCGCTGATTGAAAAAGAGACGGGAGCGGCTTCTGAACGCTCGCTTGTTGCCGCAGTCTTTCACAATCGGTTGAAAAGAGGGATTCCGCTTCAGTGCGATCCAACCGTGATCTACGGCATTGCCGACTTTGACGGCAACATCACCCGTCGCCATTTACGCACCCCAACCCCGTATAACACCTATCTCTTCACCGGCTTGCCGCCCGGCCCGATTGCCAACCCCGGGCTGGCATCCATTCAAGCTGTGCTCTCCCCAGCTAAAAAGGACTATCTGTATTTTGTTGCCAAAGGGGACGGCACCCACGTCTTTTCATCACGGCTCGCCGACCACAATCGTGCGGTGCGTCGGTTTCAAAAACGGCGCTCTTAAACATGGATAACCTGAACATGTATAACCTGGACAAA
>CAUZQN010000213.1:0-5565 GCA_963581605.1 uncultured Binatia bacterium (SeqCode) | reverse complement strand
CTGCTTCCAGGACATGTTGTTTCCCCATAGGCCCTTCACTCACCGGAAAAATAACCGGATGCCCTATGCCTGACTGGCGATAGGCTTCCACACGTTCTCGGCATTCAGCCGGCGTCCCAGCAATACTAAGAGTCTCAATCAGTACATCCGGGACAAGATGGACAGCCTTTTCTTTATCACCCTGCTTCCAGGCTTCCCGAATCGCACGCGCTTCATCAGGAAATCCTTGCTCAGCCATTGAGCGATTATAGCGAGGAAAGAATCCGCCGTAGAAAGCGATCAGAGGGCGTATGCGCGCCATTGCTTCCTTACGGTCTTCGGCAACACTCATAGGCAGAAGCGAGACAATGTCGATATCTTCTACACGGCGTCCCGCTCGCTTGGCGCCGATCGCGAGGTTTTCGGCGGCGCGTCTGCCGGCTTCAGGCGCACTCCAGACCAGAATGGTCCCCTGTGCGATCTCACCGCAGGTTTGCAGCATCTGTGGAAAAACGGCCGAAAGATAGATCGGAATCTCTTTGCGGGCAGGTTGAAACCAGAGGTCGAAATGTTCAATCGTCAGGACTTCTCCCTGGTACGATACCTCGCCCTCGCGCAGCAGCGTACGGATAATAGCAACGGTTTCCCGCATGCGCTGGATGGGCTGACCATAGGGGGTGCTATGTTCAGGTTCAACCTGGACTTTGTGGCTCGAGCCTAGACCCAAAATGAAACGCTGCTGAGAATAGTAATCAACACACGCGGCTGCCATGGCAATCGTGGGCGCACTGCGCACGAAAATGCTGCTAATACTAGTCCCTAGTAGAATACGATGTGTTGCCAAAGCGCACGCTGTTAGGATAGAGAATTGATCTCCGCCGTGGCCTTCCGCAAACCAGGCAGATTCATAACCCAGGTCTTCCGCATGTTTGACACAGTCAACAATATCTGTGGGAGACATACCACCAGCCAGAGCGAGACCAATACGAGCCATATTTGTTCTCCTTCTATGACGTAGAAATATGATGCAAGGCATTCTCGGCTGGATCCACGCCAGCGTCAAGTCAGCAAGCCAAGAGGGCGGACTGCAGACATCCAAATTGCTCTTGGCTTGCTCTACAAGAAAGAATATGTACCCTGTGGGTTGTGCGTATAAGGAGAGGGAGAGGCAGGAGAATATTCATGTTTTGCCGTTCTCGTTTTATGGGGGTTGAAAGACTACTGTTCATCAATCGCTTATTCCCCCCCTTCCTCTTATTCTTCTTATTCGGTTTCTTCTACACTTTGCCCGTTCCCGTGGTCAGTGCGGAAGTACTGTATAAACTCGAATTCTCTGGTCAGCCTGATGGACCCGCGGGCGAATGGTTAAAACGTCAGGGTTTTATCTTTCGGCTTGATGCGGATGACTTGCAGCCACAGTTCAAGAACAACCGTTTGGTCTTGCAGACTACTCGAAAAAAAGCAGGGCTATTCGAGCTGCCGCTCAACTTGTCCAATGCAAAACGGCTTCGCATTCATTGGGGGGTGGACCGCTATCCACGCGGAGCAGATTGGGGGAGCGGAGTCACTGCGGTCCCCATTGCGGTGATGACCTCGTTTGGGACAAAAAAAATAAGCAGCGGATCATTTATCGTGCCCAATGCCCCGTATTTCATCGGTCTCTTCTTAGGCGAAAAAGAACAGGCCAGTCAAGTATATACAGGGAATTATTACAAAAAGGGCGGACGCTATTTCTGTACACCATGTGGCGCACCGTCGGGAAAGGTGGTTGTGACCGAGTTCGACCTGGATCACGCTTTTCGAACTCAATTTAACCAAGCAGTCGTTCCTCCGATCAGCCGGCTTGATTTTCAGATGAATACGAAAGGCACTTCCGGTGGGGCAGCCGCCTTTTTGGAGAAGGTCGAATATTTGTCGGACTAGTTGGTGCTGTTGAATATCGGCGTGTGTTTTGCGTCTGAGTAAATAGTGTTCCTCCTTAACTTTCTTCCTCCTTCCGTAAGCGGCGGCAGGGAAAGTACTCATAAACCCCCTTTATGAGTACTTTCCCTTGCCGTTTCTTCAGACTGCTCAGGCCGATCAGGTCGGAACCTCGGATCTACGCGGATGACCCTCCGGCCTATGCCGGACCACTCCAATCGAAGGGAATATGCTTGCTGGATTGACCCGCCCAATCCCATTGAAAGCCGTACGCATCGACCTGATTATCAACCGTTTTACCCCACGTCGCGACTTGACCCGGACCAACTTCAGATCCCGGTGGGTTGAGTAACTGGACGCGTTTGCCTTTCGGTGTGGTTGGGCCAGACAATGCCTCAGCAAAGGCTGTGACTTTATTTACAATCTCAACCTTCCAGAAAGCGAGATCGTCTGCAATTTCAAAGTTGATAGGGACAAACTCAATACCCCGTACCTCGCCGATCGATTGAGCGAAATTCCCCATAAATCCGCCGGCCTGACCCGAAAAGATGAGTTGCAAGGCCTCACGCTGTGCAGTGTCGGCTTGCTCATCGATGAATAGTCCGAGTGAAATACTCGCCTCCCCAGCCCATACGTTGCCGTCGAAGCTGGCGACCGCAACGATACTGAACCCATCAAGACGCACGGACCCGTAGCTGCCTTCTCGAACGTGATAAGCCAGGACTCCTTCGCAGTGATTGTTTGTTGGCGCTTGGGCGAACTCACATGGACAGGCGATATTGCAGCTGCACACATCAAACCAGTCGCCACGTAGAGTCCAGTTTTTTATGTCAGCCATAGAGCTCTCCTTCCCTCAGATGTAGAGGCGTGATGAGTGCGCATGCGCCTTCGGCGCATGCGAAGCTAACTCCGCCACGGTTCAACGATAATCTTGGCATGTTGTTCAGGTGAACTCAGATCTTTAAACGCTTGCGCAATTCCCTCAACACCAATCGTGCCCGTGATGAGTGGATCCGCAATGATTTCACCTTCTGCGATATGGCGCAGCGTTGCCGCGTATTCTTCTCCACTATAGCCCAGGACAAATTGGAGGTTCAGCTCTTTATTGATCCCGAACATCGGCTCAAAGCTGTCTTTCTCCATGCATACGCCTACGACAACAATACGGCTACCTTGGGGCGCGGCAGCCATAATCTGATCAATGACGCCCGGTACACCCACACATTCAAAAATGACTGCCGGCCGCAGGGCCGGGCCGCTAGCCCAGGGTGGCTGGGCAGGCGCCTGGCTCGGATCAGCCCAGACCGCCGCTTCCCGCCAGCTGGTATACGGCGACTTTTCTGCTGGATCGATAATAATGTCCGCCCCTACTTCTTCGGCAAGCTGTCGGCGGCGCGAGGAGAAGTCAGCGGCAACAATCGGATGGATACCTTTCATCCGCAGTGACGAAATAACCGCAAGTCCGACCGGTCCACAGCCGATCACCAGCGGCACATCGTCCTTCTCCAAGTGTGCCTTCTCAACGGCATGCAGACCCACGGCCATAGGTTCGGTCAGGGCGGCCTTTTCGGTTGGGAGACCATTCGGCACCTCGATTAAGAGGTTTTCAGTCAGCCGCATATACTCACCGTAGCCACCCGGATGCTCGTTCGAATACCCCACCGTTTTGATGCCGCTTGAGCGCAGGAGTATGGGCATACAGACCGCACGAGCGCCGGTCTTGAGTGTCTTTTGTGTGTCTGGTCCATAGTCGACCACTTCAACGCAAAACTCATGACCCATCACAATCCCACGACTCAGGTCCATATCAAAAATACCGCCTGAACGTTCTGAGATGGCAACAAGCTTCTCGGTATGCTTGAGGGCGTGGAGATCTGAGCCGCAGATGCCGCAGGCCAGTGTTTTCACCAGAACTTCGCCTGACCCTGGCTCTGGGACGGGGACATCTTCAACCGTGAGTTTATGATCGAGCATGACGGAAGCACGCATAGACTTTCTCCTTTGTGGTGGTGTGTCCGGCGGCCCAACTATAGGCTATGGGCTATGCCGCTGTCCAGAGAGAGGTAGGCAAGACTAGAGAGAACGACACCCGTGGAGGGATCTCTAGAGAGGCGTCTGACGGCCGGTGAAAGACTGACAGAACTGAAAAACATCATCTTGTTTGACACTTCCCTTCCGGCTGTCATACAGTGCCAGCTGGCAAACATCTGCCGGACGCTCTCGAAGGGAGGATCATGATGAAAGTTACGCGCGTGTACACCGGACCGGATAACCAATCCCATTTTGAAGATGTCGATATATTGCTCAAAGACGGAGGCATGGTTGGTCAGGTGTCTGAACGAGTCCCAGCAACGGGGGTGATCTTTCGCGAAACCTCGGGCGACTATGATCTTGATTTTCACAACGCCCCGCGCCGCCAGTATGTGGTTATGCTGGACGGCGAGGTCGAGATTGAAATCGGCGATGGCACCAAGCGGGTACTCGGAACGGGAGACATCCTGCTTGCAGAAGATACGACCGGCCAGGGCCATATCAGCCGGGCGGTGAAAGGCAAACCGCGAAAGTCGCTTTTTATTACGCTGGACTAGAATGAGGGGAGTCTGTGTATGGGCAGCGCGCTGGACAGCATCCGTGTTCTTGATCTCACCCACAACCAAGCGGGCCCTTCGTGCGCCCAAATCTTAGCCTGGCTTGGGGCCGATGTCATCAAGGTTGAACCACCGGGCCGCGGAGATATTGCGCGGGTGAGTCTGAGTGACCGGCCTGGGACTGACAGCCTGTTTTTTCTGTTCTTCAATGCCAATAAACGCAGCTTGACGCTTGATCTCAAGCAGTCACAGGGCAAAGAGGCCTTTTGTAAACTGGTCCAGACTGCGGACGTGGTGTTGGAGAATTTCGGTCCCGGCACCATGGAACGGCTGGGGTTTGGCTACGACACGCTCAAACAGCTCAATCCCCGCATTGTCTACGCCAGTATTAAAGGCTTTGGCTCCTACGGTCCGTATAGTGCGTTCAAGAGCTTTGAGCCGGTCGCCCAGGCAATGGGCGGCTCCATGAGTGTAACCGGCTTTCCCGATGATCCGCCTACCGTTACTTGGTCGTGCGTTGGGGACTCCGGTACGGGCATGCACTGTGTGGTCGGTATATTGGCGGCTCTCATGCAACGCAATACAAGTGGCGAAGGTCAGCAGGTCGAAGTGTCGATGCAGGATGCAGTGGTGAATTTAGTGCGCGTCAGCCTGCGCGATCATCAGCGCACCGGTAAGCCGGTTGAACGTAACGGCAATCAGCTTGGCTCGTTTGTTCCTGCAAACACCTACCGGTGTCATCCCGGCGGAGCCAACGACTATGTGTTTATCATTGCCCAGCAGCAGATGTGGGAGCCTCTCCTGCGAGCCATAGAGCGCGCAGACCTGATCGGCGATGCTCGCTACCAGACAGCCGAAGCACGCGTCGAATATGCGGATGAGGTGAATGCCTTCATCGAAGAGTGGACGGTGAGAAGACCAAAACATGAGGTTATGAAAATCCTGGCGGAGGCAGGGGTGCCGTGCGGAGCATGTCAGGATACGGGCGAGGTATTGAATGACCCGCATTTACGTGCGCGGGAGATGATACTCGACCTGGACCATCCAACCCGGGGGTCTTATACAATGGCCGGCAACC
>CAUZQN010000212.1:0-5568 GCA_963581605.1 uncultured Binatia bacterium (SeqCode) | reverse complement strand
TGCCGTTACGGACTATCGGAGTCCGGACGAGGAGTGGATCTTCCAGCAACAGCGTTTCGATCCTGCCCCCATTCAGTGAGGCATGGGCGAGCCCCTTCGCAACAAAACGAGGCCCTGAACTGTCAATCAATTCCGTGAGTGGGACGCGCGCAGCTACCGACCGGAGTTCACCCTTGGACAACCCTTTTTGACTCAGATCAACTAACTGAAAACGAATCTGCCGTTCCTTAAAAAATCGCTGGGCTTTCCGCGAGTCGGAACACTTCTTGAGACCGAAAATTTGGATATTCATTGTCTTGGACTCTCTGTTCTTGGTGCCTATCTGAATAACCATAGGCACCCGGTTCGGTCATTCTGAGCGCAGCGAAGAATCTCTCCCCTAGTCGTGGAGTTGGGATGTTTCGCTGCGCTCAAAATTCTCGCAGAGAAAATTCTCTTAGCTTCTTGCAAAAAAGTCAAATCTCTGTCTATTGTAAAGCACGAAGACAGCAGTGAACTGGTTGAACCTATTTTTCGGGCCATTTGAGCCTGGACAAGCCTATTATGGTACGGTAGAGTGTGTGGAGCAAAATAAGGAGGGACATCATCATGACATGGGAAAAACCTGAATTTACCGAAGTGAGAATGGACGCCGAAATCAGCATGTACATTCTCGTTTCCGAGTAATTCCCTTATACAGGATTGCTTTTAACGGGCTTCCCCATCTTCAGGGAGAAGCCCGTTTTTTTATCAACCGTCCGACTTTTTTGGAAGAGGGGCGATAGAGTGCGAGTCCGCGTACTAGGCTCAGGAGCTGGGGGAGGCTTTCCACAGTGGAACTGCAACTGCGATCATTGCCGCGGACTGCGCGCCGGGACTCTCAACGCCAAGCCGCGCGCTCAGTCGGCGCTTGTCATCAGTGCCGATAACAAGCGCTGGTACCTCATCAATGCCGGCCCGGACATTCGCCAACAAATCGGGATGTTTGATGGTCTGGCCCCACGAGACGTTCCACGCCATACGCCTATTCAGGCAGTTTTGCTAACCAACGCCGAAGTTGACCACATTGCCGGGCTATTGACCCTTAGAGAATCCCAGCCGCTCTATCTGTACTCCACTCAGCAGGTCCACGGCTGGATCATGGAGACCAATTCGATCTTTCAGACCGTTTGTGGCCCCCCCCGCTGCACCTGGAAGACGGTCGAGCTGTCCGGCCAGCACGATCTGATCGGCGTTGATGAAAAACCCAGCGGTATCCGGTACGAAGCGTTTACTGTGCCGGGCCGCGCGCCGGCCTATCTCCTAGGAAAAGTCAATGATTGGAGCGAGGCGTCCATAGGCTATAAATTTATTGATACACAGACTGGCCGCTCACTCGTCTACCTGCCGGGGGTACGCCAGGTTGATGATACGGTCAAAGCTCGACTCAGCGACTGCGATGTATTCTTTCTCGATGGCACGTGCTGGACTGACGAGGAAATGATTGTTGTTGGACTGGCTCAGAAAACATCATTTTCGATGGGCCATGTCCCGATCAGTGGGTCCGAAGGCAGTTTGGAAAAACTCGCCGACGTCCGGAATGTACGCAAGATCTATACGCACCTGAATAACACCAACCCGCTGGTCATCGAGGATTCCCCACAACGTCGTGCAGCCGAAGAAGCCGGTTGGGAAGTTGCGTTTGATGGCATGGACTTCGAGGTGTGAGCAGTGAGCACGACAAGCACAGCAGATTTAGCAGAACATCCGGAACATCCGGAACATCCAGCACAGCCCGTCTTAAGCCCCGAGGAGTTTACGCAACGACTCCGAGCCATAGGCGCACAGGGGTATCATGACAAACACCCTTTTCATGTGTTGATGCATGCCGGCAAGCTGAGCAAGCGACAGCTTCGGGCCTGGATCGAGAATCGTTTCTACTATCAGTCTATGATCCCCAGAAAAGATGCGGCCATCATGGCCCGCATCACCGATCCAGATGTCCGGCGCGCATGGATACAGCGTATTCTTGATCACGACGGCCGTGGCAACGATCCAGGCGGTATTCATAAATGGCTGGTGCTGGGTGAAGCAGCCGGACTCCCACGCGAAGACGTGGCCAGCTTTCGGTATGTTCTACCTGGGGTACGCTTTGCGGTTGATGCCTATCTCACCCTTGTGCAGAGCCATTCCTTAATGTTGGCCATTGCCTCCTCACTGACCGAGCTTTTTGCACCCGCGCTTATGGCCCAACGACTCCCCGCCTTTGATGAACACTATCCCTGGGTCAAAAAAAAAGGCTTAGAGTATTTTCGGGTGCGACTTGAGCAAGCCCCACGTGATGTTGAGTATGGCCTGGATTATGTGATCAAGTACTGTCCGACCCGAGAGCATCAAGAACAGGCTGTGGCTGCGCTCAGGACGAAATGTAATATTTTGTGGAGTCTGCTTGACGCCGTATACTATGCCCATGTCAGTCCCGGCTTCAAACCACCCTTCTGGGAGGGATAGGCAAGTTTCTCGCCAACACAAGAAGGATTATCTGTAATGGTTGACAGGCCACACAGACTGGATTCTTGGCAACCCCGCTTGGCCTCAAAAGCCCGCTTGCGCTGGGACAAGGTAGAGAAGCAATACATGCTGGTCTTCCCCGAAGCCGCACTCATGCTCAACCCAACGGCGGCAGAAGTGCTCAAGCTGTGTGACGGCGACCGCAGCGTCCCTGACATCATTGATACCTTGTATGAGAAATTCGCTGAGACAAAGCGCGAGCAAATTGAAGAACATGTCGTCGAATTGCTCACTCGCATCCATGACCGTGGTCTGTTAGAGACTGAGTCGGAGTCTTAACATGAGTCCGCCGCGTCCTTATACCGTTGTTGCCGAACTCTCTTACCGCTGTCCGCTGAAATGTGTCTATTGTTCAAACCCGATTGAATTCCATACCATGCTGGATGAACTCAGCACGGAGCAGTGGTGCCAGACTTTCACCGAAGCTGCCGATCTCGGTGTGATTCAGCTCCACTTTTCAGGCGGCGAGCCGCTGGTGCGTAAAGACATGCTGCCCCTGATTCGTCACGCCCATGCGTGCGATCTATACACCAATCTCATCACCGGCGGGACGTTGTTAGATGAGGTCCAGCTCAAAGAATTTAAGACTGCCGGGCTCGAACATATTCAGTTGAGTATCCAAGATACTGACCGGAAAACGGCGGATACGATTGCCGGCATGCCTTCGTATGACAAGAAACTGGCCGTTGCTGATTCGATAAGAAAGCTCGGCTTTCCGCTGACGATTAACATCAATTTGCATCGCCTGAATATTGACCGAGTGCCGGAGATCATTACCCAGGCCGCCGAGCTGGGTGCACAAAGACTGGAGCTAGCCAATACCCAGTACTATGCCTGGGCCTTGGAAAACCGTGGGGCACTCATGCCGACGCGTGAGCAATATGACCGGGCGGAACAGCTCGCGCGGGAGGCTCGCAAGCGCTATCAGGGCACGATGGAAATCGTCTTTGTCAAAATCGACTACTTCGGCGATCGGCCCAAAGCCTGTTCCGGCGGCTGGGCGCGCAGTTATATGGTCATCACGCCCACAGGAGAAGTCTTACCCTGTCATGCCGCGCACGCGATTCCTCACCTCACCTTTGAGAGCGTGAAAGACAAATCCCTCACCGAGATCTGGCAAGACTCACCTGCGCTGAATGCCTATCGTGGTGAGGACTGGATGCAGGAGCCATGTCGTAGCTGTGAGCAGCGAACGGTCGATTTTGGCGGCTGCCGTTGCCAGGCATTTCTGCTGACGGGAGATGCGGCGGCAACAGATCCAGTCTGTGGCCTCTCGCCCTTGCATGACGTCGTGATTAAGGCAGCCCAAGAAGCCCCACAGGAAAGCACCGATCTCGTGTACCGCGACCTGCGCACCAGCCGGCGCCTCTCTACACAATCCACCCATGCCACTGACGCCACTCGCTCATGAGTGAAGCGCAGCCACATACGGCCGGCTCGCCCGGAAAAGACCAAGAAAAAGGAAAGAAGCGCATGAATGCCGGCATTCTCATCCTGGGCGGCCTCACTTTGGCGCTGGCCATCATTGCCTTTATCAAAAGCCCCGACCTGCCCCTCAAAGGTCTTCAGTCTGGTTTTAGCCTCCTGCAACAGGTCTGGCTACCCTTGCTGCTCGGGTTCTGTTTTGCCGGATTTTTTAACGTCCTGCTTCCGCGTGAAGTCTTGGTTAAATGGATGGGCGAACAGTCCGGCACTAAGGGGATCTTGCTGGGCTGGCTCATCGGACTCGTGATGCCGGGTGGACCCTATGTAGTATTCCCAATAGCCGCTTCGTTGATTAAACAAGGCGTTGCCGTGGGTCCTTTGCTGGCCTTTATTACGGCCAAAACCCTGCTTTCCCCAACGCGATTATTGATCTGGGAAATCCCGTTTCTGGGCTGGCCGTTTACGGCCGCCCGGTTCCTGCCGAGCATTCTATTTCCGCCGATTATCGGTATCATCGGCCAGCGGCTGTTTAATATCTTCTCACGCTGGGCGGGTTAGTCTGGGTCGTTAACTTTCCGTGCAAATGCGTCCGCTCGCCCTTACAATCATCCGCGATAGTGACTTGTCGGACGAGGAAACTCGATTCGTTGTCGCCTGGGAGAGCAAATTCTTCGGCAGTGAGTCTGCCGGAGCAAACCTGAGCCGGGCGGCCGTCCAGTGGCGAATTTTGGCGCGATGTGGCGATGCTCTCGTCGGTCACGCGGCAATCTCGGACATACGGGTTTCGATCAATGACGCCTTTCCTACGGCCATGGCAATTGGTGGCTTGTTCACCCATTCTGAATTCCAAGGCCAGGGCATCGGTAACAAAATTATGGATGCCGCCGAACGCTTCGTTTTCGCTGACAGGGGAGCGGAACTCATACTGCCGTTTTGCCTGGCCTCCCTGCGCGAGTTTTATAGCGAAAGAGGATGAAACGTCGTCACTGAGCCCGTGCTACTCGAACAAACAAACGACTGGGTCGTGTGGAACGAAACGACGATGGGCTTATCCTAGACCGGCCTCAAAATTGATGACGCCTCGGTCCGTGTGTATGCCTGCCATCCGCTCCGGGTGGGGAAGGCAGTAGAAGCGCGAGAGCTATGAGCGAACGTAATCGCTCACGCGAGCCGTCTTTCGGCGTCGGGTGGAGCGCAAGCTAAGCAGGCGCCTCTCCCTGCTGCAGCTTCGCCCAGTCATATTCTATGTACGCAGCAGTCTTTCTGGCTTGTTCTACTCCAAAGAGCCGGCTCACCACAGTCTGGCCTCACGCAGGTCGGCCATGGTCAGGTTAGCCTCAAACAGGTCGGTCCGGCGTGCCCAGCAGTTCATCCACGAGAAGCGTATTCTCGTCTAAAGTTTCTCGGGAAATCCCGCGATTATTCGTGAATGGGTTACGCTTATGGCCGCACCAAAACGAAGGCTGGACAGACAAGCTGCTTGTGGCGTATTCTGGCCGCCCGTGCACCTCCTATCGAGGCGATTGCGTGGAGGCGTTGCAGACACCCCTGTATAACCCGAGATCCTGCAAGGAGAGTTTCATGACAACGCGATCATCCGTACTACGAGGAGCA
>CAUZQN010000211.1:0-5619 GCA_963581605.1 uncultured Binatia bacterium (SeqCode) | reverse complement strand
CTGGCTTGAGTCTGGCTGCCGCGCGCAAAGGCGAACGGGCCGTGTATATGCCGGAGCAAGAGGGCTTTGTGCCGTGCGCGGTCTATGATCGGTACGCGCTTCCGCCTGGAGAGACCTTTTCTGGACCGGCAATTATCGAAGAGCGCGAATGCACCGTCGTGATTGGTACGCATGCCCACGCTTGCCTTGATGCCGAACAGAATCTTATTATTACGCTGGAATAGGAAACAAGGAGGGGCATGACCAGGCAGAACCAAGCCGATTATCCGGTTCGCATTGTCCAGCATATTGCTATCCCCATGCCGGACGGCGTGCAGTTGGGTGCCATGCTGTATATGCCGGATGCCCCGCATGACGGACCGTTTCCGGCGGTTGTCGAATACGATCCGTATCGAAAAGATGACAACAAGATTGCGCGCAACTGGCAAACCCATAGTTATCTCGCCCGCAAGGGATATGTGGGGGTGCGTCTCGACGTGCGCGGGACCGGCGCGTCAACGGGCATTGCGATAGATGAATACACTCCACAAGAACAACAGGACTGTCTCCACGCCCTGGCGTGGCTGGCCGAGCAACCGTGGTGCAGCGGAAAGATCGGTATGTGGGGCTCGTCGTATGGAGGCATTACTGCCCTCCATACCGCTATGCATGCACCACCGCAGCTCAAGGCCATTCTGGCCATGCACGCCCTGGTTGATCGCTATAGCGACGATGTGCACTACCACGGCGGCTGTTTGCCGGTGAACGAATCCGTCGCCTGGGCCGGTCGCATGGTGGCGCTCAATGCGCTTCCCGCATTGCCCGAGATTGTTGGGGAAGAGTGGAAAACTTTGTGGCTGGAACGGCTTAAACGAACGCCGCAATGGCCCTTTGCCTGGCTGCGGCACCAAGCCCGGGATGCATATTGGCGACACGGGTCTGTGTGCGAACGCTGGGAAGCGATTCAGTGTCCGGTCTTTGCCGTTGGCGGTTGGGCGGATAGCTATCACAACTTTGTCCTGCATATTCTTGAACACTTGCGCGTTCCGCGAAAAGGACTGATAGGCCCGTGGCTGCATGATCGTCCGCATACTGCGCGGCCCGGTCCGCAGATTGATTTTCTGCGCGAAATGGTCCGTTGGTGGGACTATTGGCTGAAGGATATTGAGACCGGCATTATGGACGAACCGCTCTTAGCGGTCTGGATCCAAGACTCTCGTCCACCCGAGCCACACCCGGAGACTATCCCCGGATACTGGCGGTATGAAACCGAATGGCCGCCGGCACGGACTACTCCGCAAACCTGGTTTCTTGGAGAAGAGGGAGGTTTTCAGTTAGAACCACCTTCTCAGGCTTCATCAGATCAATGGAATGGGCCACAGACGGTTGGCCTAGCTGCGCCCTTTTGGTGTACCGGGTTTCGCCCCAGCGGCATGCCGCGAGATCAGCGTGGCGATGATGCGTACTCCCTTACGTTCACGAGCGCGCGGCTACCGGACGGTGTGGAAATTCTGGGATTTCCCCGCGTGAGGTTATATATCTCGGCCTCGGAACCTGTGGCGCACGTGGCGGTCAAGCTGTGTGATGTCGCTCCCGATGGATCGTCTCTGCTGGTCACACGTGGCATTCTGAACCTGACACATCGCAACGGTCATGCCCAGCCTGCAGCCCTGACACCAGGGCAGGTGTACCGGGTGACTATCGAGCTTGGCAGCATCTCGCATATTTTTGTGACCGGCCATCGCGTCCGGCTCAGTATTGCCGGTGCGGACTGGCCGCTGGCCTGGCCGGCTCCTCGGCCGTTTTCGCTGACGCTGTATCACGATGCTGAACATCCAACACAGTTGATTCTGCCCGTGATTCCCTCGCGTCAGCCGGAGTTGCCGAGGCCTATATTCGACCCAGCTGAAGTGCCTAGCCCGCCTGCTCGGCTTGAAGGGCAAGCGGGTTCGTTTGGCGTCTACCGTGATATGGCCAACGGAACAACGAGACTAGAGACCTCATCCGCGTTCCGGACGTATTTGGAAGAGCGAAATCTGATCATGTCTGAGTCAAACCGGAAAATTCTATCCTTGCAAGAAGGACAGCCGCTCAGCTGTCAGGCTGTGATGACACGTCAGCTCGGCTTGGAGCGGCCGGGCTGGAAGGTTGGAGTGGACAGCAGCCTTAAGCTGCGGTGTACACAGACTACGTTTGTGGTGGAAATAGAGCTGGTCGCTCAACATAACGGCGAGCTGGTGTTTGAACGAAAGTGGCAGGAAGAGTTTCCACGCCTGTTGGGGTAAAGTATAGGACTGGGCCGACCTCTTAGACTACAACCCTGATATGGGAACGACTCTCCAACCCGGCCAACGCTTGCCTGACTTTATTCTGCCAGATCATACTGGAGAGAGCGTTCGGCTCTCGGACTTCAGCGTTAGCGACGAATTTCAGCGCCGACTCGGATTTACCCAAGGTCGCCCGTTGATTGTGGTTTTTTATCGGGGCTTCTTTTGTCCCAGAGACCATAGACAGCTCAGGCAGCTCGTCAGCTTTTATCCTGAAATACAGCTCAACTATGCCAGCCTGGTGGCGATCAGTGTAGACGCGCCTAGGGTCACCGCAGCCTATCGGGCCGGTCTTGGAGCTGAGTTTTCCTTTCTGAGTGACGCTGACCGGTCAGTGATTAACCAGCTCGGCATTATGGACAACACCGATGGAGAATATCCGAATATTGCGATCCCGCACACATTTTGCCTGAGACCGGATCTCACGATCTTCAAAATTTACAATGGCTGGTGGCTGGCCGGACGTCCTTCGGTCGAAGAGCTACGCCAAGACCTGCGCGCTCTTATGCACGGCCGGGCGGATTATCCACATGTGGCGTGGGAGGCACCCAGAGTAAAATCCGTCCGCATTCCAGCCGCGTACTGGGCGGGTCAAAGAGACGCTGTCAATCTCAACATTGTTGGAAAAGGGAAGGGCCGGGTGCTCTGGTTTACCAAAGGCCAAGGCCGCATCAAAGCGGACGAGGGCGAAGAATTCTTTGTTCATTTTACCGGTATACCCGGACAAGGCGACCGGTCACTTTCCCCTGGCCAGGTGGTCGAATTCGACATTGTCGAGGGCGCGCAGGGCCGGCATGTTGTACGCGTCCGGCATGCCGGACGCGCGGGGTCTACGTAACCTCGCCCTCGCCCATACATCTAAAAAACGAGACTGGGAAAGTGAGGCTTATTAAGAATGTGGAGTATTTTGAGAGCGTGTCTAAAAAGTCCATGCTGGGCGTCGCCCGGCTGCAACCAGCGTGTCCAGCGTTGCCTTGCATCGCCATATCACAGCGGATATGGCTGCTTCGGGCGCCTTGGTCACGCCGCTTTCGCGCGGGCTTTGGCCACAGAGACACTTATGAGACACGCTCTTAGAGCGATTTGCCTGTGTGTGTGTTCCGGACTCTGGATCAGCCTGCTACTCGTACAAGATCCAGGTGCGCAGTCGGTTGGCCTTGAGCCGGTGTTAACGAACCTTACAAGCCCCGTTTATGTCACGCACGCCGGAGACGGAAGTCAGCGCTTGTTTGTGCTTGAGCAAGCCGGCCGGATTCTCGTCCTCCAGCCTGGCGCAGCAGTGCCGAGTGTGTTTCTTGACATCCAATCGCGCATACTTTCGGGTGGCGAGCGTGGGCTGCTGGGACTTGCCTTTCATCCGGACTTTGCGCGAAACCGTCGATTTTTCGTGAACTACACTCGTGACCCTGACGGCACGACCGTCATCGCCGAGTACCGTGCCTCAGTGCTGAATCCAGACCTAGCGGATGTACAAGAGGTCGTACTGCTCAGCATCGCCCAGCCGTTTAGCAACCACAATGGTGGCATGCTCGTGTTTGGGCCGGATGGCTTGCTGTATATTGCCACAGGTGACGGTGGTTTGGGCAACGACCCGGACAACCGGTCCCAAAATCCGAATGACCTGTTAGGGAAAATATTGCGCCTTGATATTGACCAACCGCAGAGTGCAAGTGTGCCGTATTCTTCACCCCCAGAGAATCCTTTTTTTGGTGATATATCAGGACGAGACGAAGTCTTCGCATTCGGCTTACGGAACCCGTGGCGGTTTTCCTTTGATCGAGTGACGCATAAACTCTATGCTGGCGATGTCGGACAAGATGAGCGTGAGGAAGTGGACATTGTCACGATAGGCGGAAACTATGGCTGGCGGGTGTTCGAGGGGAGCCTGTGTACCGACCTTGGACCCGACGCGTGTCTTGCCGAAAATTTCATAACGCCTCTCATCGAATACGATCATATGCAGGGCAGATGCTCCATTACCGGCGGCAACGCCTTGACGCTGCCAACTGGAGCCTACGTCCACGGTGATTTTTGTACAGGCGAGATCTTCCTACATGAAAATGGAGCACAGACCGTCGTGCTCGATACGGATCTCTTGCTAGTTTCCTTTGCTGAAGACGAGGCCGGCGAGATATATGTGGTTGGACTTCGAGGGACGATTGCGCGTCTTGTGAATACGGAACAAGATGCCGAGGGTGTTGCGATCATGGCGCAGCAGGAGGTTCCCCAGGCTGAACAGGCGGTGTCGGGTATTGACCTTATTGCCGGCTGGGCGGTGGCTACCCAAGTCGGCGCGTTCATCGCACCGGTCGAACTCTTTATTGATGGGATATCGCGAGGGGCGGTGCCCTGCTGTTCTGAGCGCGGTGACGTGCAGGCTGCCTTTCGACAGTTGCCCGCGCTCAATACGCTGCGGAGTGGCTGGGGGCTATTGTTCAACTGGAATGTACTTGCGACTGGAGAACACACCATCCGTGTTGAAATCCAAACTTCCTCCGGTGCCGTCTTCTCGACACCCCTGCGTACGGTGACGGTCGTCAAGCCGGGCGGCTCTGAGTTTCTGAGCGCTTTCGACGTTTCTGGTGCAACAACGCGGATTGATGGGGCCGAGATTATTGTCGAAGGGCTGGTCGTGCGTGACAAGAGCAGTGGTGACCAGAAGACGATAGACGTCCGCCTGCGCTGGTTTGAGAATACGCAACGTCTGGGTGTGGTCGAATCGAGCGAGCAGTGACTTATTGGAGGGGAGCTCTAGAGATGGCTAACGTGCGCATCGTTGGCCTCCCAAACCAAGTCCTGTTAGGTTTATTCTATGCTGCAAGTGGACGGCAATATGGTGCAGGAACTTGGTTAGGTCGTGACTTCGATATATTCGACCTGACTTGAGGGCTCCGGCACAGGCAGGCCGTCTTCTCGCATGCCAATCAGGTGCAGTTCGATCGCTTCGCGGATCGTTCGCCCGGTCTCTTCCACGGTTGCCCCGGTAGCCACACAGCCCGGCAGATCGGGCACGTAGGCTGAGTAGTTGTTCTCAGCTCTTTCAATCACAATGGCATAGCGCATACAGCCCTCCCTACTTGAGACCAGCTTGCTTGAGAATACTGTTGAGAGTACCAGGAGCCAGATCGTCGCTGGGCTTGCCGGAAACAGTGACCCGGCCAGATTTGGTGGGATGCTTAAACTGCCGATGGCTCCCTCGTGTTGTTATAAGATACCAGCCAGCATCACGAAGCACCCGTAACACCTCACCAACTTTCATGGGGGCAATATATCAACAATACGAATACGATCCATGTAGGGACGGTGCAACATT
>CAUZQN010000210.1:0-5649 GCA_963581605.1 uncultured Binatia bacterium (SeqCode) | reverse complement strand
TGGGAAATTCACCAACGGTTTCCTCGCGGATCGGGCCAACATTGGCCGCTTCATGTCCATTGCCTTGCTTCTTTCAGCTCTCGCAAACCTCCTGTTTGGATTCACCAGCGGCTTCTTTCTGTTTATCGCCTTTTGGGGAATCAATGGTTGGTTTCAATCGATCGGTTCCGCTCCAAGTGTAGTCTCCCTCTTTCAGTGGTTCAGCAAACGCGAGCGCGGCACGCGCTATGGACTGTGGGCAGCCTCGCACAATCTTGGCGAGGGCATGACGTTCGTTGGGACGGCCTTCATTATCAGTGCGCTTGGCTGGCGATGGGGGTTTCTTGCTCCTGGTATCGCTTGCCTGGTGGTCGCGATCTTCATGCTGCGAAACCTCGCCGATCGACCCCAGACGTATGGGCTTCCGCCCGTGCATGAGTACAAGGACGACGAGCCTGATCCGCACTCCGCCAAAGGCGAGTCGATCGGACAGCTACAGCTTCTGGTCTTGCGAAACCCACTTGTCTGGATCATAGGCCTCAGCAGCGCCTTGATGTATGTCGCGCGCTACGCCGTCAACGGCTGGGCCGTGTTGTTTTTGCAGGAGAGCAAGGGATACACTCTCATCGAAGCTGGCTCGGTGATGGCAGCCTACCCCCTCGTGGGAATTGCGGGGGCCATCTCTTCGGGCTACGTCTCGGACCGTTTCTTCAAATCAAACAGGATTGTCCCTGCTCTCATTTATGGCGCCTTCCAGACGGCGGGTATCGCCCTGCTCTGGTTCACTCCACCCGGTCAAGTGTGGATGGACACTCTGGCGCTGGCGCTGTTTGGCTTTGGCATCGGCGGATCCATTGTTTTCCTGGCGGGCCTCATTGCCGTCGACATGATGCCGATTCGAGCTGCGGGAGCCGTCAAGGGGATCATTGGTCTATTCAGCTATATGGGCGCCGCTACGCAGTATTGGATCAGCGGAATCTTGATAGACAACACCAAGTTTGTCGTCGATGGCGAGACATCTCACGATTTTGGTCCGGCCTTCACCTTCTGGATAGCGGCTTCTGCCGCTTCCATGGGTTTGATCCTGGTGGTCTGGATGACCGGTCGAAGCGGCAGAGCTGCCGCGAAGGCGGGGGAAGTTGAGCTTGGCTCACCGTAGGTCTATCACTCCTGCGAAGCTCGTGACCACGCACCGCTCCTTTCTGCTCCGAGGATGGATCTGTCGCGCTACGACCGCCATGACCTCGTCAGCTTGGGCGCCCGCCCACGCGGGCTACAAGAGCGAACAAGGTGGTCCGTTTCAATGTCGGGAGTGTCCCCTGGTCGGGCCTATCGCCCGGGATTCAATGCTTCGAGGTACTTGACGAGTGGCTGCAGGTTGCCGATATCGGCCTGCCTCAACGCAGCGATGTAAGAGGAGCGCTCGTCGCTCTCGACGTTGAGCGTGTCCGTCGCCCAAACGAGACGCGGCTTGCCCGCCAATCGCTCAACCACCGCATCGCAGGCCAGTCGCCCCCATCGTCCGTTGCCGTTGTTGAACGGATGAACCCATACGAGCGCATGATGGTAGCGAGCAATGAAAGGTAGCAGTGGTTCATTTCGTGCTACCCAGTCGTGGGCAGACTCCATCGCGACGCGGCCGAGCTCGGAGGGTACCATAGCCGGGGCTGCCCCAATATTGGGCCGCGCTCCAGTCTCGGAGCGCAGCGTACCGGCCCAAGCCCAGACCTGATCGTACATGCGTTTGTGAAGCTCACGGTAGAAGCGCACCGTGAACACGTCACCGGGCCTTCCGCGGTCGATCCAGTCCAGCGCACTGACAGTATTGAGGCTCTCGGCTTCGTCCAGCTGACCGCGCGTCGTGATGTCGTCGCGAAGCAGCCCGGAAACGTCGTCGAGGGGCGTGGCGCCGTCCGGCTCGCTCAGTATTCCGTCAGTCATTCCACAGGTCCGATGGACGCTGGATTTCGATTTCGTTGGCAAGATCAGCCACGGTAGCGGCGAATGCGTCGCTCGCCATGGCGGAAGCTTCGAGTGCCTGGGACTGATTTACGCGCCCTAGTTTCTGCTGCGCTCGATTCCGAGCCTGATCGGCGACCATTTCAGCCAGGGGCTCACGCGGGATCAGCACGTATTTGAGATCGCAGCCGAGCGCATCGGCGGCGCGCCGTAACGAGGCAAGGGTCGCGGCGTCTCTGATCTCGTTGCCTTCCAGTTGAGCCAAACTTGGCCGCGCGATTCCCATCCGCTTTGCTAACTGCGCCTGGTTCATGCCAAGAGCCTGGCGGATCGCGGCGATCCATCCGCCACGCGGGTGTTGAGGCAACTGGACGGTAGCCAACACTTGATCGAGCTGGCGTGTTTTCTGCCGTGCGACACGCGATGTCTGTTTGCGCCTCATTTTTCGTAGCTCCTCACAGGGGACACTGGATAACGTATAGTAGGTCATAATCTTCGTGTATGAAATATTTAAGTAGGTTATGTACTACGTTTAGTTCAGTTTTACGTAGTACTCTTTTTTTCCGAGCGGCTTGATCCTACCGCAGAAGATCCATCCGCCACGCGGGTGTTGCGGCTTGAGCCCTTATTGCGTATATAGCTACAGATTATATCTTAAAATGACCATAGTTATGGCCATGGCCATTACAAAGGAAACCCGAAATGCCGACGACCGTGTCAAAGAGCAAGTTGAAAACCCATATGCTCCGCATCTTCAGGGAGATCGAGCAGTCCGGTGAAGATCTCGTCGTTACCGATCACGGCAAACCTGTCCTGTTGGTTACGCCCCTGCGATCAAAGCAACAGGTGGTTGCGGTGTTCGCTGATTTTCAGGGTCAGGTGAGGTACACGGAGGACATCAACACCCCCACCATGGATGAGTGGAGCGAAACGTGATCGTCCTGGACACCAATGCCCTCGTGTTCTGGACGCTGGATCGCGACAAGCTCACCCATGCCGCTATGACGGCGATTGAGGAGGAAGAGCGACTCAAGAGAGTGGAAGGACTGCGGATTCTGCCGGTCGACGACAGGACCTGGCTGAGGAACGTCGAACTTGACTGGTCCCATCGTGACCCGGCAGATCGCACCATCGTCGCCACGGCTATGCTTGACTCGAGCCCCCTGGTTACCTCGGACGCAACGATCCGCTCGTTCTATCAGCGAGCCATCTGGTAGCGTCAGCGAGCGCCATACCTCCTGGCTCCCGACACGAATTCAGATGGTAACAGACTCCCTGGACTCCAAGCAGCCGAGTCTACTGCGCCTGTGCTCGAATCAGCCACCGGCTACGACGGCCCGAGACGCCCGGTTGAGGTTCAGGCCCGTGCCCCGGGCCCGCATTCCCTCTGAGCATGTTGGGTGTTTGACACTCTGTGCACAATGGCGTACAGTCCTGTACAAAGTGGAGGTATAAGATGAAGACGGTAACTTTGACGGAGTTCCGGAAGTCTGCGTCCAGCATGCTGACCCGGGTCGAACAGGGGGAGACGATTCTCGTCGTTCGACACGGGCGACCCATTGCAGAAGTCTCCCCCGTTGCGGATCAGGGAAACTCGCAGCCATCATGGAAGAGCCCCGCCCTACGCCTCTCCACCAAGGGCTCGGGGCTTTCTTCCGCTATCTTGGCGGACCGAGAAACGTGAGGGCGTTTTTTGATTCCTCCTCCTTCGCCAAGCGATTACTTGATGAAAACGGGAGTGACGAGGTGGAGGCAGCCTGTGCAGAGGCCACAGAACTGGGCCTGAGCGTGCTGTGTGTGCCCGAAATAGTATCAGCTCTCAACCGCCGCCGTCGTGAGCGCAGTCTCACACGAGGGCAATACGACTCAATGAAGCGCCACCTTATCGACGATGTCCGCGACGCGGATATTGTCAACCTGACCGCGTCAGTCGTTGGTTCATCCATTTCCGTCCTCGAGGCAAGCCCTGTGCGCGCGCTAGATGCATTGCATGTTGCGTGCGCACTCGAATGGGGAGCTGACCTGTTCGTCTCATCCGACAAGCGACAACTTGGCGCGGCAATGAAAGCAGGGCTGAACACCAAGATGGTGTAGATGGGGCATTCGCGCATGCCAACACCATTGGTGGAAGCAGGACCCTGCCGACGAGAATGTGGTCGCCGAGGTAATCGTCGCGCGCGCAAGGCTTGCCTCCCCCTGCGCTTGCGCAGTACTCTGTTACACAACCAGGAGGTGTAAACACATGCGAACAGTGACAATATCGATGCGGCTTCCTCGCGACGAGGTTACCAGACTTGAGAAGTTGGCAAAGGAGCTCGGAACAGAGCGGCCGACATTGCTGAAGCGGGCACTTCGACGCGGGGCAGAAGATCTGATGTTCGAACGTGCCTGCCAGGCCTACCGGGCAGGGGAGGCACGGTTACGGGGAGGCTACACTATCCCGGGCAGCTGAACTCGCGGGATTACCCCTTCGAGACATGATGAGATATTATCCTCTTCAACAGAGAGCGCAATTCGATCGGGCGAAAACCAGTCGGGTTGCTCACCGTAGTATTCACTATCCTCATAAGACTCCATGCTCGTAGACTGTCCCACAGCTTCTCTGAGTCTGCCAATCAACTCATCCAGCGGAACACCTACAACAGATGAAATATGCTTGATGGTTGCGACCTTGGCGACCGACTTTCTGAAAATGGGGTTCCTCAATTTCTTGAACGGTGGCGCGATGCCAATCAAAACATCCTCCAGCTCCAGATATGTCTCCAGCAGCACATGAACCGTGACCGCCGGTGTACCGCTTTCAAGAACCCCACATTGAAGTTTGATCGCGTCGCTAATCTCGTGTCCGTCGGCCCCATCCGGATTCCACCCAGCCTCCTTCACACAACATTTGCCTGAATCTGGCATCGACGTCGAAAGATGGCAATGTCGGACAATAGAGTAATCGGGTCTGCTTATCCGGCGCTTGACAATCCACTTTCCGCCACACATGTTCTCCGCCATCCACTCAGTGCGGCGAGTCTACGTGAGGGATCCATGACGACCTGAGAGACCATGGGGGCCGCCGTCAGGGATCTTTGAGTGCCACAAGATATGGGGGCCGCGACCGCCTTGCCGATCGGGCGATTTTTGGTGTTGATGGGTGAAATAAACCAACTCGTAGGGGGTTTATCGGTAGTATGCGGGCGCAGCAAGGATGCACAAAGTATCCTGAAAAAGAAGTTGCGTTCTAGCCACCAACTCGAGACCACCACCAGGAATCGACTGACCCTGCTTGACCGCCTACCGAATTTGGCCCTTTGTACGTCCTGTTCGTCACATTGTCGCCACCGGGGCGAGCGAAGCGACGGCACGCTTGTGTGGTGTTCCTCATAAACGGACACTTCCAAGAGTACGGACACCGAAGGCGTCGACGACCTGGTGGGCAATGTGTGGGAACTGGTGGAAGGCAGTTGGACGATCTACCCTTGGAGTGACGCCGACCCGAGATCGCCCACGCGAGGTCCTCTGACCCGTGGCGGCTCGTGGGTCACTCCGGGGAGCAATGCCAGCAGCTATCGAGGTGCATGGAAAGGAAACAGCGCAATGGTCGGCTTCCGCTGCGCCATGGATGTGTCGAAAGGTGATGGATCATGAAGGCGTGGATCTTCCTCTGCAATGACAGCCCCCTCGAACACTGGATCGAGGGCTACAAAGAACGCTTCGATGCCT
>CAUZQN010000209.1:0-5655 GCA_963581605.1 uncultured Binatia bacterium (SeqCode) | reverse complement strand
CGAGCAAGAGCAGTTTACTCCGGCACCTGGCCAGACCGGGTTAGCAGACCGGGTGCTCAATCTGGTCGCTTCCAAAGTCTGTATATCTACAGATGAGCTGCACGCCTTTTTAAACCTGACCTATCTCGGATTTCAGCAACATGGCAAAGATGCAAACCTGTCTGCTGAGGCAGACACTGCCCTGGATGTTTTGACCCGTGCGCAACTCGTGAATCTGGGTG
Organism: uncultured Binatia bacterium (SeqCode); assembly: GCA_963581605.1. GTDB lineage: Bacteria > Desulfobacterota > Binatia > Bin18 > Bin18 > Bin18. The sequence continues at coordinate 5,434 of CAUZQN010000209.1, read as the reverse complement.
AAGATGGACGACTGGAAGCCTCGACCCTAGGCGAGGTTGCTGCGCGCAAGGGCATCCGTGCTGCTACAGCCGTAAAATTGGCGCGGTTTTTCGAAACTGCTCAGGGACGCGAGGTGCCGGAGCTGGAACTTTTCTATGCGTTAAGCTTGACCGAAGACGGCCAAAGAATGCACGTCCCGCTGTCGGCTGCTGAACATCGTGGTCGGGGGTATGAGAGCAAAGTCAGTGAGTGGGTGCACGAACGAGGGCATGAGCCCGGCCACGAGTTGCAGAAATTACTGAACGCACGCATGCTGCCGACGGCGCAAGAGGCCAGGGCAGCCAAACTCTCTCTGCTGCTCATGGGTTGGATTAATGGCGATGAGCTGTCTTCCTTAGAAAACCGTTGTCAGTGCTACGCCGGAACCATTCTGACCCTGACGGATGAAATCAGTTGGCTGGTGAATGCCGCAGCCGAGATTGCCGAAGTCATGGGCTGGGCACCGGCCAAACAACTCACCGAGCTGGCTGAGCGGGCACGGTTCGGAGTCGATACGCAGGGGCTGGAGCTCGCACGTGCCAATCTGCCCGGTCTCAACCGAGAAGAAGTAAAGACCCTGGTTGCCGCAGGATTTGATTCGCCTGATGCTGTGCGTGAAGCTGAGCCGGAAGTCCTTGCGGAATATTTATCGCCCAGCCAGATTGCTGCGCTGCAAACAGCCTGACACATACAAGCATGTATGACTGAACCGCTCTCTTCCGAGACACTCGAACTCGCACTTCAGACCTTAGAAGCCGAAGCTGTCACAACAGAGCGTATCGCAGCTTTTCGCTCAGCGCTGGGGGCTACTGATCCGGTGTCTGAATCTGGCCGGTCCAGCTGGTACGTGAATGAACACGTCTGTATTGAACACACCGTCCACGGGACGCTGACTTTCTTTTTGGCTCCGTCTGGTTCTGTTCCCAGGCCGTGTCGGTTAGCAACTTTTGATCGGCACGGGCGGTTGCTCCTGCTGCTCTCCCATGCGGCTGATGGCAGGCTGCAAAAATTCAAGGTGCGCAACCTGGATGGCCGTTTTCTGGGCGTTGTGCGGGGAGCGGCGTCGCATCTTGGTTGGGGCGCTTCGGATGTCATTTGGGCATTAGAGGGAGAGGGCTGGTTTGAACCTGCTCGTTCATTGACCCTGTTTCGTTCGGTGGACTATGAAAATCTCGATGCCTTACCACCTCTAGATGACCCTGTCCGTCTACCGCATGGCGGCGGTTCGACCGTACTCAATGTGATCGCATTGCTGGGGCAAGACCAGAAGAAAGTAACGCTTCGCTATCGCGGTCCGTATCCCAGCGGCCAGCTCTTCTCCACATTGCGAGAGTCGTTTCGATGTGGGGGAGACGTTGGGACAAATCGTGAGCGTTTTACACACGGGGCCGAAGAAGCCGCCCTCCATATGACCATGGTTGAGGCGGCGATAGACTGGCAGCCTGCACCACATGAACGCTTTTATCCTGCTGCGCATACCTGTGTACAGCTGCGGGATGGAGTCGAAAAAGTCTATGATCACGGCCATACATATTACCGAGCGGATCTTGTGGCTGAAGCGCATCGACTGCGGGTGCTCCAGGCTGAAGACGGACAGCGGCGCTATGTAGCCAGTCTGACCATCCTGGGACACGCGCTCGAAGATCATCTTATTCTTGATGAAAAAGGAGAGATTCTCGAACGGCTGCCCGACTCGAAGCCGCGTGCCATGCGTGGAGATCCCGTGCTCTCTCCAGAGTGGAAGGCCGCGCTCGTCCGTCTCATCGCGGCGGAAACTACCTCGCTCCTGCACACGGTTCTCTGGCCGGTGATAGATGAACTGAGACTCGTGTGGGGGACAGTGCGAAAAGAGCTGTGGGCTCTCACCGATAACGAACTCGTCCTGCATGCGGGGATGGCTGCCGTCCACCGCGAGATGCAGAGCCAGGCCAACAGTGCTGGAGAAAAACTTTTACTTGCCGCGCAGTTTATTTCTGAGTTAGCCCGACTCATAGGCCCATCAATTCGCAGCCGCGCGCAGGCTCAATTGGCGAGTCTATCGCCCTCCGAGCAAAATGTCGCGCTCCTCTTTGCTACGTCTGATACCCCTGGCCTCTCCAACAATGATCTGCGCGCTTTTCTGACCGGTCTTGCTCAGGGGGAAGAGCTGCCGCTGGTGGAGTAGCGAGGAATGCTGTGGAATCATGTAAAAAGCACCCGGAAGGATGCTAGGCTACCGGAGCCGGGTCCTTTCTTTCGCCCGTTGTGATGGCCTGCGGGGCACTCGACCCTCACGCCATGCTAGAGACCTCCCGTTTTATCGCCTTGACTGTCTGACAGTGTGTCTCAACAATTGTGTTGATATCGCGTGCATAGCCTCCACCTAACGTTACAACAAGCGGGACACCTGCCCGCCGGGCAAATGTAGCCACCAGCCGATCCCGTTCGCCAACTCCCGCCATCGAAAGCGCGAGCTTGCCAAAACGATCTTCGCCAAGTACGTCAACGCCTGCTTGGTAAAGCATCATGTCCGGCGTAGCTAGGTCGAGAAGTTGGGGAAGCGCCTTGCTGAGCGTATGCAGATACTGTGCACCTGTTGTACCGTCAGGTAAGGCGATATCCCATGAGCTCTTTTCCTTCTGGCTCGGATAATTATTCTCTCCGTGCACCGAAAAAGTAAAAGTATCAGGATCGGTCCGGCACAGTGCGGCGGTTCCATTGCCCTGATGCACGTCGAGGTCAACGATGAGGAAGCGCTTGGCGCGACCGTCTTGGCGTAGACGGCGCAGGACGATGACGAGGTCGTTGAAAATACAATACCCCTCGCCATGATCGGCAAACGCATGGTGGGTGCCACCGGCAAGGTTTACGCCAACGCCGTCTCTGAGTGCTGCCTGAGCCGCCCCCAGCGTTCCTCCTATCACGGCAAAAGCCCGCTGGACCAGTTCTTGGGACCACGGCAGACCGAGTCGCAGTAGGGCCTTCCGTTCCAAGGTGCCGTCGATAAAGGCATGCACATATTCAGGTGTATGCACGCGCAGGATGTCGTCGAGTGCGATGGGTTCGGGCTCACTGATTTCGTCTGGACTGAGTACTCCCTCTGCCAGCAGCCGCTCCGGAATCAAGCGATATTTATCCATGGGGTAGGAATGATTCCCCATGGGTACGGTATATCGAGCAGAGGTAAAGGCTTGCATAGTAGTCAGCCGCCGCCTGTTCCTCGTTCTTGGTAGTATTACCGAAAATGCGGCATGACCTTCGTGGCAAAGAGTTCGAGGTGCTGGTTCATTTTCGAGACCGGATAGCCAGGCGGGATGGTCCAGGTGTAAAAGCGTTGGATGGGTACGGCGGCTATATAGTCCTTGATCATCTGTACTGCGGTTTCCGGCGTGACGATATTCAGAATGCCACTGGCTTTGAGTGCGGTTTCGTCTTCCAGATGTGGAAATAGCTCTTGACCGGCTTTTTTGAGCCACTCGGCGTACACATTGATCTGATACAAGACGTGCGGACCGATTTCACTCCACGCCTTGTCCGGGTCGTTGGCTACGATTAACCAAAAATATCCACCGGCCAATTTTGGATTATCAGCATCTTTCCCCAGTGCACGCAGTTCGTCGCAATACAGCTTGGCCATCTCTGCCATATCGCCTGTGCCGATATAACCATCCCCGAGACGAGCGGCACGTTTGACCGCGGCAGGCGAGAAGCCGCCTACCCAGATGGGCGGATGAGGTTGTTGAACCGGTCCCGGCGTGAGCCGGGTATTCTCAATCTGGAAATATTTGCCGTTATAGGTAACGGTGTCGCCTGCCCACAGGCGACGAATGATTTCGAGGCTTTCGTTTGCACGTCGACCACGCTGGTTGCGCGAAATGCCCAGGCCGGCAAACTCTTCAACGCGGTAGCCAACGCCGATGCCGAGCTCAAACCGGCCGTTGGACAAAATGTCGATGGTGGCTGCATCTTCTGCGACACGGACGGGATGGTAGAGCGGCAGCAACATAACGCCGGTGCCTATGCGCATAGTTTTGGTTTTAACCGCAATGGCGGCCGCTTGTGGCAAAGGCGAGGGTGCATGTCCGTCTTCGGCAAAATGATGCTCAGTCAGCCACACGTCGTCGTAACCAATCTGCTCAGCCCATACAATTTGTTCGAGGACCTCGGCGTATAGATCTTGATATGGCTGATGCCACTGGGGCGGATTGCGGAAGGCATACCACAGGCCGAAGCGTAGTTTTGGAGTCGTTTGTGTCATGAGTTCTTCTTTCTTTACAAGGATCAGGACCTTTGGTGTCGTCTTTGGACCTCGTCAATGAGCGCACGGACATTCGTGACCTGCACGACGCGCCATATGCCGTCGGAAGTGTAGCGTAATCCAATTTCAAGCTCTTCACCGTGTTTAAGCGGAACAGGAAAGTAGCGAATGTCCTCGCGTGTTTCTCCGCCCACTAACGCGCCGACTATGGCCGCAGTGGGGATCTGCGGCAGCTCCTGGTCTTGATTGGTGAATGCTTGCTGCACGGCAAATTCCGCCCCGGCCTTGGCGATATCTTGGACATTGCGCATAAGGCTTTGCAGACCTTTACGCACCAGATCGACTAACGGGTTCTGGGATGGGGCGGGTTTTTGTTGCGGGGTGCCAGCCTTGCCGTGTCCCAGTTCCTCAAGCGCATGCCCGACAACGCTGTCAACGTCGACATACTGAGTAAAGGTTGCATAGTCGCGGGTGTTGAGAGATTGTTGGATACGGTAGACCGAGTAGGAAGGCGTTTGCGTCCACGCATAGGCGCCTGCGGCAATGATCAGGACGAAAATGACAATCGCTCTCAGGCTTTTCATGCGCCCTATCATACGCGAGGCGCGAGGAATGTGGAATACGGAATGCAGGCGCGATGCAGGCCTGATGCAGACGCGCCGTTTGCTCTCTTTCTCACCTTGCCCAATTTGCGCGAGCAGCTTGACAGGCAGGAGGCTGGGCGCGACAATCCGCAGGCTATTTTGCCGTAGGCTGTTCTGTGCCAAGACGAGTGAGACAATATGCAGACGATAGGAATATTGTATCCCGGTGATATGGGACATAGTGTCGGACGCGTGCTCCGTGAAGATGGGTTTCCGGTCGTTACAGCCTTGGTCGGCCGGAGTGAACGGACCCGACAGTTGAGTACCCAGGCGACGATTACCGAGCTCGATTCAACGCCGGCCGTTGTCGAAAAGGCCGATATTATCCTGTCGATCATTCCACCCACTGCGGCCCAGGCGGTCGCGCGTGATTTTGCCGATGCGGTTCGGCAGGTCAATCGAACGCCGCTGTTTATCGATGCCAATGCGATCTCGCCCATGACGGTCAAAGACGTGGGCGGGACTATTACTGCTGCTGGGTGCGCTTTTCTTGACGCGTGTATTATTGGTCCGGCTCGTGACGTGCGTGGACGC
>CAUZQN010000208.1:0-5659 GCA_963581605.1 uncultured Binatia bacterium (SeqCode) | reverse complement strand
GAGGTCATACCTGGGTTGCACTAGTTGCACTAGTTGCACTAATACTTTGTCCACGCAAATTTGATGTGTGTCATTCTGAGGAGCTTTGCGACGAAGAATCTCTCCGTCTCGTCTGGCAGAGAGATTCTTCACCTGCGCTCCGCTTCGGTTTAGAATGACAGCCCCCACTTCAGCCCTGACAGAGGACTAGCGGGTAGGAAGGGGCCGTTATTGAACTGGCGTTGACTTGCTCTGTTCGGTGCGGATTGATGAGCCACCTTAGCGATTTTTCTCTTCCCACTCCCTGAACTCGTCGACCACGCCACCTTGCCACATGGATACGCCGGCCCGGTAGGCCGCGCGCGCGATCATATGCGCGCCAACTGGAGCGGTGAGAAAGAGAAAGATCAGAACCAGACTTTCTTTAAGACCTGACGACAGACCCAAATAGCGCAGATACAGGAGCGCGGCGAGAACCAGCCCTGCGACACCAAACGTCGTGCTTTTAGTCGTGGCATGCATGCGGGCATACACGTCCCTGAGCCGCAATAGTCCGAAAGTCCCGGTTAGGAGAAAAAATAAGCCGAGCAGTAATAAGAGACTAACGAGGACGTCGAGTATGTAGGGGACTTCCGTCAATGACCGTTCCTCCGAGTAAGTATTTGGCTGCTGCCACTGTCGCGAAGAACGACAGAATGGCAAGCACGAGGGCCACATCCATATAGAGCGCGCTTTGAGTGTAAATCGAAAAGACGATAATAGCTGCGACCAAATTGACTGCGATATTATCCAAGGCAACCACCCGGTCAGGGATGGTCGGGCCGCGTAGGACTCGGTACGCACTCAGTAATACCGAGAGGGTAATGCCGCCCAAAACAACAAGTGATACAAAGGGAGTAATCATTGGGCAATACGTTGCAGATAGCGTTCAAACCCGTCTCTGATAACACGCCGTTCCTCCTCGATATCCTCGACATTAAGGACGTGAATGAAGAGAAACTTTCGATCCGGTGCGACTTCCACCGACAGCGTGCCCGGGGTGAGGGTGATCATATTCGCCAGCAGGGTAATGAGAAAATCGTCTTTCAACGCAAGGGGATAGGCAATAATACCAGATTGAATCGTGAGCTTCGGGGCCAGGACCTGTTTGACGACTGTCACATTGGCAATCAGTAATTCTTTGAAAAAGAACGCCGCCAGCTGGAAGCTCAAGCTAACCTTGTGCAGATAATGACGCTCTTGACGAAAGGAGCGCGGAAAAAGGAGCATGGCTGTGGTCGCGACCAACGAGCCGATCAGGAACTGACGCAGCGAGATCTCATTCTGCAGCAGGCACCACACGAAGGCGAGAACGATATTGAGCAGAAGTCGAGTAACCATATTTTCAATAATCCAAGACCGCAGAGATATAGACCTGCGGATCATACATTTGCTGTGCTGCGGCTTCAGTCACGCTGTACAGGATGCCGGGAAACAAGCCAATAGCCACAATAAAAAAGACGAGCAATACTATGCTCGGAAACAGGGGTTGGAGCGCCACCGGGCGGCGCTCCCCCTTTTCTTCACCCCAAAAAATACCGTTCCAAATTTTTAGCATAGAAGCCAATGTCAGCAACCCGCCCAGCAGGCCAATGCCGACATAGCCGTAGCGACCAGCCTCCATCCCGGCTTGCAACACGATAAACTTGCTAAAGAAGCCGGCCAGAGGTGGCAAGCCGGCCAGGCTGAGTGCAGCCAGCAAGAATAACGCACTCAAAGTCCACGAATGTGTCTGTAGACCGCCGACCGCCTTCAAATGGGTGCTGCCTGTCGCTTCCTGAACCACTCCGGCAATCAAGAATAATGCCGACTTGGCCATGACGTAGGGCACCATATAGAAAAGCGCTCCAGCCAGGGCGTGGGGAGTAAGCAGGCCGATGCCGAGCATGAGATACCCGATCTGACTGATGATGTGGTAGGACAGAATGCGTTTCATATCCATTTGTGACAGAGCACCAAAAACGCCAATGAAAATAGTCAGGCCGGCCAGGATCAGTAAGAGTTCGTGGGTAAAGGACGGCGCATGGCGAAAGAGCAGGGTGAATGTTCGGAAGATGGCATACACGCCGACCTTGGTTAGAATACCGCCGAAAAACGCGCTCAAGCCTGCCGACGGCTGAAAATACGGACCAGGCAGCCAAAAAAACAGGGGAAAGATGGCGGCCTTGATACCAAAGACAAACAGAAACACCATGGCCAGGATGGTCAGCATAGGGTCCAATTCGCCTGAAGAATTTTGAATCTTGAACGCTAAATCGGCCATATTGAGGGTGCCCAGAGTCCGGTAGAGTAGGGCCAGGCCGATAAGAAAAAATGTCGAGGCAACCAAATTAATGACTAAATATTTAACCGTCTCACGCAGCTGGCCCGGTTTTGAGCCCAGCGCCAACAGGGCAAAGGAGGCAATGAGTAAGATCTCAAAGAATACAAATAGATTGAACAAATCTCCAGTCAGAAACGCACCATTGACGCCCATCAGCAGGATAAAAAACAGTGGGTAATAAAAGTGTTCCTGCCGTTCCTTCTCGACCGTGCGCACTGAGAACAGGATGACTGCGACCGCAACCGTCATGGTCAGAGCGACCATGACCATACTGAGGATATCGGCGACCAGGACGATGCCGTACGGTGCCGGCCAATTGCCCATGCGCAAGACCACGATCCCGTGCCGCAGCACATACAGCAGCCCTAAGACCGACAGCACCCACAGACCAGCACTGACGGCAAGGCTTAGCCCGCGCTGCAAGGCGTGCTGCTGACGAAAGGCCGCCAGGAATGCCGCTGTCAGGACGGGACCGATGATAAGGATGACGAAGAGATCCGGCAGCATGAATTACTCTTCCCCTCCGGCTAACTCATCGACTCCATCCGACCCAAACACCTGTCTGGTGCGAAAGGCTAAGACCATGGCAAACGCGGTCATCCCGAAGCTGATAACAATCGCAGTTAAAACCAAGGCCTGGGGCAAAGGGTCAGCGTATGGCGCGTCTGTCGTCAGCAGCGGCGGTCGCCCGCGCTTGAGGCCGCCTGAAACCATCAAAGCCAGGTTGGCGGCGTGTGAGTAGAGCGACAAGCCTACGATCACACGTAATAAGTGTCGTTGCAGGATTAAATACGTCCCACTTGCGAACAGCACGCCAATAACACCGATGATGACAAATTCCATGTGCTAGTCCTCAGCAATCGTACGAATAATGCCCACAGTCGTCCCCAGTACGACGAGATACACGCCGATGTCGAATCCTATAGCGGTGACAAGTTCGACCTCGCCTAAAAGCGGGAGTACAAAATGGCCGATCGCGCTGGTCAGAAAAGGGTGGCCGAAGGCCAATGCGCCCAAACCGGTGAAGGCCGCTAGCAGCAGCCCGAGGATGACCATCCGCAACGGATCCCACGGCATTTCATCCACAACGGCTTCAAGGTTAAAGGCCATCATCTGAAACGTGATAGCAGCCGCGGTGAGCACGCCGGCAATAAACCCGCCGCCTGGTGCGTTATGGCCGCGCAGCAACAAATAAATAGCAAACACGAGCATGAGGTGCAGAGTCAGCCGCGCAAACGACTGCAGGATGGGGGAAGGAAACCAGACAAGAATCGCACCAAAGGGCCGCGCACCTTTTTCTCCGAGTCGCACCATGGCAAAGACGGCAAAGACGGCCACGCTGAAGACGGTAATTTCGCCCATAGTGTCAAAGCCACGAAAATCGACCAAGATGACATTCACCACATTCTGTCCGCCCGCCAGGGCATAGCTATTCGAGAGGTAGTAGGGCGCAATGAGCGAGGGCAGGGATGGACCCATATTGGCGGCACACAGCAGGAGGACAACTAGCAGACCGGTTCCGACACTGATCCCGATATTCAACACCTGCGTGCCCAGTGGGGTTGGTCGCGGGACGATCACAGAAAAATAGCGCAGCACCAGGAGAAAGAGCACTAAGCTGACTGCGTCGACCAAGATTTGGGTCAGTGCCACGTCCGGTGCGCTAAACAACACAAAGAAAATGGACATAAGGGCGCCGACCAGGCTGAGCGAGAGGACAAGGACAATGCGCGAGTAGACGGTACAGCTCATAACCCCGGCGAAAGCCATGAGTGCGGCAAGGCCGATCTCATAGTATTCGGGCGGAACCATGTCCAGTTGAAGTGCGGTAATATCGGCAAAATCAATGCCCTCGAAGAAGTGCCACAGCGGAACACTCAGCCCCATGATGAGTGCAATCAGGAGGTAGCGTATATAGTCGGTGACGAGGCCGGTCATATAGAACGTGCGCGTCCACTTAAACACACGGCTCAATATATCCAGGCCGTCGTTATACACACGATTGAAAGAATAAACCGCCTGGCGGTCTCGAACAGCAGAAAGAAAACGCTGCCGCAAGAAAAAAGCCCCGCCGCCAATGCCGACCGTAAGCGCACTCAGGCCCAGCGCCGGAGTCAGGCCATGCCACACGGCCAGGTGGAGATGCGGGGGAGCGCCGTGAATGATGGTGAAGGCTGGGGTAATCAGCGCTTGTGCCAAACCGGGTATCAGCCCAAACAAAACGGCAATTCCGCTGAGGACAAGGATGGGCAAGAGCAAGCCCAGCGGGGTTGCTCCGGTGTGGGGCTGAGCGTGTTGCTGTGGCGCATCAAGCTGGTGGGGCTGTGACGCAGAGACAGACTGGCCGAAAAAGGTGCCGTGAAAGAAAAGAAAGGAATACAAAAAGGTGAGGCAACTCGCCCCGACCGCCAGGACGGTCAACACCGTTCCCGCTTCAAGGACGGCCTCATAGAATAATTCCTTACTGATAAAGCCCCCCAGGGGCGGCAGGCCGGCCATGGACACCGCCGCTAGTGTTGCGACGCCGGCCACCAAGGGCATGCGCATCCGGAGGCCGCCGAGCTGACGCAGGTCTCGTGTCCCGGTTTCGTGTTCGACCGTCCCCGCTGTCAAAAACAGTGCGCCTTTAAAAGCGGCATGGTTCACAATATGGAGTACGGCAGCCATCAGGGCAATCTCAGTCTGCAGACCAAGCAGCAGCACGATCAGTCCCAATTGACTGACGGTTGAATAGGCAAGCAGGGCCTTGAGATCGACCTGTTTGCAGGCCAAAATTCCTCCCCAGGCAAGAGTCACTGCTCCCACACTGATGACCGTGGCAGACCAGACCGGGTCGTTAGCAAAAAGCGGGGTGAGTCGGGCAATGAGATACAAGCCGGCTTTGACCATAGTGGCCGCGTGCAGATAGGCGCTGACTGGAGTCGGGGCTTCCATGGCGGAGGGCAGCCAAATATGGAAGGGAAACTGGGCTGACTTGGTGAACGCGCCAACCAGAAAACACAGTCCGGCTGCAGTGGAAATAGAAGCTGAATCAGACAGTAAGACGGACAGCTCAAGCGTCCCGTGTTCGGCATATACGAGGAAAACACCGAACATCATGACTAGGCCGCCACTCACAGTGATCCCGAATGCCTTACTCGCTCCCTCACAGGCGGCGGCGCGTTGCGAGCGAAAACCGATCAGCAGAAAAGAAGAGATGCTGGTTAATTCCCAGAAGACGATGAGGAGAATAAGGTTGTCCGCCAGAACAATGCCCATCATAGCTGCGTTGAACAAGAGCAACAGCCGGTACAAGCGTGGTAGCGTAGGATCATCGTG
>CAUZQN010000207.1:0-5660 GCA_963581605.1 uncultured Binatia bacterium (SeqCode) | reverse complement strand
CATCCGCTCCACCTGAGTCTCTCTCTATACGTGAGGTACTATCTGTGTGTTCCACTGACAGCCCACTTTAGAGTTTGTATCATACGCACCCTGTAGCATGCAAAGGAACAGTGTCTTGCCAGGTAGAACAAAACTCGTTTATGCTGTTATTAAGAGAGGGAACAGTGACACCAGCCCAAACAACACACGCCTTTCGTCATACGCCGGAACCAGGCCATGCACAGAGCGACTGCCGGTCCGAATTTGAGCACGACCGGGCGCGGATTATTCATGCCGCTGCTTTTCGACGACTGCAAGGCAAGACCCAGGTTTTCGGTATCTATGAAGGTGATTTTTTTCGTACCCGTCTCACCCATTCGCTCGAAGTGGCCCAAATTGCCAAAGGCATTGCCCTCGCGCTTGGGGCAGATACGGACTTAGTTGAAGCCGTATGTTTAGCCCACGACCTCGGCCATCCACCCTTTGGGCATAATGGAGAGCGGACGCTGCACACCCTCATGCGTGCGCACGGCGGCTTTGAGGGCAACGCCCAGACCTTTCGCATCCTGACCTATCTCGAGCAAAAACACGTGGACTATGCCGGGCTGAATCTGACCTATCAGACCCTTGATGGAGTGCTCAAATATAAGACCCGTATCGACCAGGCAGCCATTGCCAGCGCTCCGCAGCGACCGGCAAAAGGCTACTACGCCTGGGACCACGCACTGGTAGAGACGATTACGCACCACACCGGCAGCGGCCACAAACAGAGCTTCGAGTGTCAGATCATGGATGTTGCCGACAACATTGCCTACTCCGTGCACGATCTGGAAGACAGCCTCAAGGCAGGCTTATTGACGACCGCAGACTTACGACATCTGCCACCCGCCCGTGTTGTGCATGAGGTGAATACCAACCTCACGGCCTGGGAGCGCATAGTCAATGAAGGCACCGTCCATACCGAGCTGGCCCAAATCGCCGACCGGCTCGAGCAGCTTGAGCAGCGCTCACTCCGGGCCGGACGAAAAATGTTAACCCGCGATTTGATCCACGAGTTTGCCAGCCCCGTCGCCGTTCAGCCCAACGGCTTTATCGACACCGACTTTCCCAACCGGGTCCGCATTGAAGCGCTCAAGGCGTTTGAGTCTTATAAGGTCATTCACAACCCACGTGTGACCACACTTGGCCACAAAGGCAAGGAAGTCCTCCAACGGCTCTTTGCCGTGCTCGATCAAGGCGCCGAGTCCATCGGCCTCTTCCCCGAAAATCACGGCGAGCAGTACGAAAAAGCCGTACTCGACAGCAACGAAACCGACCAGAAACGCGTCATCTGCGACTTCCTGGCCGGTATGACCGACTCATACGCCATGCGCTTCTACAGCCGCCTCTTCGTGCCCGGTGAGGGCAGTTTTTACGAGATGTTGTAATTCGTTTCTCGCCCCCTCCCCTTGGAATCCCCTCCAACGGAGGGGTGGTGCGTAGCACCGGGGCGGGTTCTCAGTGCCCGATCTGACCAGAAAACACCAACCCCGAGAGAAAACGGTGGGTCTGAAGGGACCCACCCTACGAGACTCTTTATGCGCGGTGAGGAAAGATTCTTCGGCTCTCCGCCTCGGAAAGACACGGGTGAGAATTATGAGAAGCGCCTGTTCAATGAAAAAAAGTTTCTGCCGGGGGCAGTGACGTTTCAACTCGCAGTCTTCACTCCGGCAGCAACCTTGAGGAGGCTCTGATAGGCAGAAACATACCCATGAGGAGTGCTATAGCGGATCTCAATTGATCTTCTTTGTGTAGGGGCGATCCTCGTGATCGCCCACGGAGAGCGGGAGACGGGCGAATACAAGATTCGTCCCTACGACGGTTTACGCAGCGATCTTTTTGATGCCTGCAAATGCTGCCTCATCAAAGCTATCGAGTTCGTACTGCTTCTGGAGGTTGTACCAAAGCTCAGTATTCAAGCCAAACGCCCGGCCGAGGCGGACGGCCATTTCCAACGAGAGTCCCCGCCGCCCGCGACAGATGTCGTTCACTTTGGACTGGGTCACCCCGACGTGGGCCGCAAGCGCTGACTGGCTCAGACCAGCTGCATCAAATGCATCTTGCAGGATTTCTCCCGGATGCACCGGCGCAAACTTCAAGGATTGCTTCTTCGACATTTTAGCCTACCTCCATAACACATTACCAGCGCACTAGTGATAGTCTTCAATCGAAACAGCAAACGCATCTCCGTCGATCCATCTGAAGCAGATATGAAACTGATTGTTAATGCGGATGCTGTACACTTCTTTTAGTGGTAGGGTAGCATTCTTCGATTTCGCTGCTCTACAGGGGCGTCTAACGCGCTTCTGCATACATTGCGTACGGGGCGACGGTCGCCAGTGTCCCGATGAGGGAAGATGCGCCATGTGAGCCGGCATACCTGGACTTCGCTTCGCTCCCTGCAGGCTACATGCCTTACGCCTCAGCACGGGACAATTGCAAAGCGTAACGCTACACCATACACTCACAGATTCGAAATTTTCGACATCGAGGATTAGAACGCTTGTTTGTGCAGGACAATGCGCGAGGTGTTCCTGCTGCGGCATCCTCGAAGATCAAGCGCATGCTCTTTGTCCTGTCTCAGGCATCCGAACTTTCCGATATGACATTATTCCCAGGATGGCGATTCCATCCTCTGAAGGCAAACCTTCGGGGCTTCTGGAGTCTTACAGTGACAGGGAATTGGCGCATCATCTTCCGGTTTGAAAATGGTGAGGCGTACGATGTCGATCTCGTAGATTATCACTAAGGGAGAACACACGATGGAGATGAAAAATCCCCCTCACGTTGGCGAAATAATTCAGCAGGACATTATACAACCCCTCAGATTAACCGTCACCGCAGCAGCAAAGGTGTTGGGTGTTACTCGCTCGACCTTGTCGAACTTATTGAATGGCAAGGCCGCACTCTCGCCGGAAATGGCTCTCCGGATCGAAAAGGCATTCGGACCGAAGATGGAACATCTTATGCGGATGCAGCTCGCGTATGACCTTGCACAGGTGCGAGCCAAAGCCAGCCGTATCCGAGTGAAACGATATGAAGCGACTGTCTAAAACATGGAGAAATAATGTGGGTCTCTAAGGGTCCACTTTGTTGGTCTAGAGTTCTCCCGCTGGCTCCGATAAGTTCGGACAGGAGAAAAAGTCGGAGGGATACCGCCCCTGCTAACGAGGGGTACCGTCCACGCAACGGAGGAAGTAATGAAATTCACCTGGTTTAATCTCATGCCCTGGCCGGACCTGCCGGATAATTTCCGAGAAGAGCACCGTTCGGTCTGGGTGGACATACCCAACAAACTGTTTGACCCCAAAAAAGGTCACTTTGTCTACCATCAATACATGGATCAGCTCGAATATGCAGATTCCCTGGGCTATGACGCCATTGGGGTGAATGAGCACCATCAAAATGGGTATGGGCTGATGCCGTCTCCCAACCTCATTGCCGCAGCACTGGCGCGCCGCACGTCCCGAGCCGCCATCGCTGTGATAGGCAACTCGCTGGCCCTGTATAATCCGCCGATTCGGGTTGCCGAAGAATTCGCCATGCTCGACGTGATCTCGGGCGGACGGCTGCTTGCCGGATTCCCGGTCGGGACTTCCATGGACACCAACTATTGCTACGGTCAGATTCCGGGCTTGACTCGCGATAAGTATGCAGAGGCCCACGAGCTGGTCATGCGGGCGTGGCATGAAGATGAACCCTTTGCCTTTGACGGGAAATACACCCAACTCCGTTATGTGAACCTGTGGCCGAAACCGATTCAGAAACCCCACCCACCGATTTATATTCCTGGTGGCGGTTCGATTGAAACCTGGGATTTCTGCTTGGATCACGACTATAACTATTCGTATCTGTCCTTCAACGGCTATCTACGCGCGAAAAAATTGCTGGACGGCTATTGGGATCGTGTGGCCGCACGCGGCAAAGACGAGTCCCCCTACCGTGCGGCATTTGCTCAAACTATTTGTGTGGCTGACACAGACCAGCAGGCAGAAGAAATGTATGCTGAGCATGTCAGCTATTTCTATAACCGCTGTCTACACGTCTATGGCGGTTTTGCCGATGCGCCGGGCTATCGCACCATCAAGACGATTAAGGCCGACGTCCTCAGCGCTTTGAGCGAAGATATGCAGAACCAGTTTCTGAACCTGACGTGGAAAGAGCTGGTCGACGGGGGCTATATCATTGCCGGCAGCCCGGCCACAGTCCGCGAACGCATGGAAGACCTCATTAAGACCCTCCGGGTGGGCAATATTTTCTGCTTGATGCATATTGGCAATATGCCGGACTGGAAAACGCGTTATTCCTCTCAGCTGTTTGCCCAGCAAGTGATGCCCCAGTTGCGTGATATGTGGCCGGAATGGAAGGACGACGACCGTTGGTGGTGCAAGCCTATGGATGAACGGCTCCAGCCCGAAACAGGCATTGAGCAGGCCCGCCGGGACGCAAGGATACCGCTATGAACGGCCGCATTATTGAAACGAAACGCGGCGCAAAGGTGCGTGTCCTTGAAGCGGGCAGCGGCGATCCCCTGATCTTCATGCATGGTGCAGGCGGATTGTTTGCGGACAATCCCTTTCTCGATCAACTGGCCGAACACTACCATGTATTTGCCCCGGAATTCCCTGGTTTTGGCGAATCAACCGACGAAGAGTTGTTGGAAGATATGCTGGACTTCACCCTGCACGGCTGGGATGTGGTTACTGCGCTGGGCCTCTCCAAACCGCATATTGTCGGCCATTCCATGGGCGGTATGATTGCGGCGGAAATGGCGAGCCTGGCCCCGAACGACGTATCCAAGCTCGTACTCGTGGCATCAGCCGGACTGTGGATAGCAGAGCATCCTATTCCGGATATCTTCTCATTCCTACCGCATGAGTTCGCGCAGTACCTGTTCCATGACCGGGCACAAGGGGAGGCCATGCTGACCGGCGGACTCGATCTGAAGAACCCCGAGGCATTGAAAGAGTTCTATATCGGCAACGCGCGCCGCCTGAGTATGGCGGGAAAAATTCTGTTCCCAGTTCCCAACCGCAGGCTTTCAAAACGTTTGTATCGTTTAACTGCGCCCACGCTGCTGGTGTGGGGCAAGAGCGATGCACTGATTCCTCCGGTCTACGCCGAGTTTTTCAAAAAGCAGATTGCCAGTGCCGAGATTGTTGAAATTGAGCAGGCCGGACACATGCTCCCGTACGAGCAACCTGAAGAGTTTGTTCGCTCAGTCACAGTTTTTCTGAATTAAGCAGATCCTACGACCGATTGTAGGGGCGAGGTACCCTCGCCCAGGGCAATTCATGAATTGCCCTTACGGATGATGTGATGGGGTGAAGATATGTCAGAGTTTAACTACACCGCATTCTTTCGTCGCCTTCAAGATCTCAAGCAGTTGCAGATCAAGGCGGAAGATGTCTCATGGATAGAGCAGCACCAAACTCCAGACCGCGCCTACGACACGGTGCTGTACTTGGGCTGTAATATTTTACGCACGCCCCATATCGCCAAACAGGTGATAGCTGTCTTTACTCACCTCGGGCTCGATTTTATTCCAGTTGGCGGCGTCCAGTTTTGCTGTGGCATAGTCTGGGACAAATTTGACGGCCCCAAGAAGGGCAGTCAGGTTTCAGACCGGACAGTCGGGCGCT
>CAUZQN010000206.1:0-5664 GCA_963581605.1 uncultured Binatia bacterium (SeqCode) | reverse complement strand
ACTTGATGAAGGCGGCTCATTATCGGCTGTTTCGAGATCGAGTGTTTATGACCTGGCGGGACGTGACAACGGGGCTGAATGCAGCGTAAGGGTAAGCCCCATACAGCCTCACACTACGTGAGATTTCTACTCAGTCTCGATAACTTGACAATACCGCTGGCCCATATCGATCCACTCCGGACCACGCCGATTGATGCGCTGCTGTTGGTATCTGAATTAAAGCAACTGGCCGAGGGAAGCGAAGAAGAATAACATCTGAAGGGTGTTTGGAAAGTGGGGAGAGCCTGTCATTGCGAGGAGCTGTAGGCGACGAAGCAATCTCTTTTTCCGTCTCAGATTGCTTCGCTTCGCTCGCAATGACGTGTACCCCAGTGGGAGAGGGGTAGGGCGAGGGTTCCTTCCGACTGGAGCCCTACACAAATACAACTACAAAGCTGTGTTCCTTATGTGACCCATGCGCCACTCGGTGCCCCTCGGATCTAATCCAGCACTTTCTTTTCTTTTAACTGTACGATTGTTTCGTCCGAATACCCTAAGACCTCGCGCATAACCTCGTCCGTATGCTGTCCCAGCAGCGGGGCGGGAGAGCGGGCGCCGTTCGGAGATTCGGTCAGCAGCCACGGGATACCCATGTGGAGCCGGGGCCCGACTTCCGGATGGGGTAGGCGAGAAAACGCACCGCGCGCTTCAAGATTTTCGTCCTTGGCTAGATCTTCGGCACTCATAGCGGGAAAGGCTGCTACTCCTGCCTCTTGGAGAATCTTGGTGATTTCCCATTTGTCACGCTGGCTGGTCCATTCGGTCAGGATTTTTTCAAGCTCGTCTTCATTGGCTTTGCGCTCGGGTGCGGTGCTAAAGCGTGCATCCAGGACAAGCTGGGACCAGCCGATAGCCTGACACAAGGCTTGCCATTCTTCGTCGGTGCCACAGACAATGGACACCCATGCATCTTCGCCCGCACAGCGGAAGCAGTTGTGCGGAGCCATGAACGGATCGTGGTTGCCGTCACGCTGCGGCTGGGTGCCGTTCATGACGTGGTCCATCCAGCCTTCAGACACCAGGACAGACATGGCCTCGAACAACGACACATCAATGTATTGGCCTTTGCCGGTGCGTTGCCGGGCGGCCAGGGCGGCACAGATCGCAGCGGCGGTGTGAATGCCGCTATTGGGGTCGCCATACGAAATGCCGACTTCCTGTGGGCGACCATCTTTATACCCCGTTAACGAAGACAGGCCGCTGATCGGAGCCATGGCCGGGCCGTAGCCCATATACTTTTGCATCGGGCCGGTGTGGCCGTAGCCGGAGATCGAAGCAACGATAATATCCGGTTTGATCTTCTTCAGCTCGTCATAATTCAAACCCAGATTATTCATCACGCCGGTCGCAAAATTGTCCACCACCACATCACTGTTCTTGATCAACTCTTTGACGATCTCCATTCCTTCCGGTTTGGCGACATTGAGCAGCAGACTCTTCTTGCCAATGCTCCACTCGTTGAAGATGCCCGAGCGATTCACTCCCCCTTCCATATCATCAGGATAAATGGGCAGCCGACGCGTGATGTCCACGCGCGCGTGTGATTCAACCTTGATGACCTCAGCACCCAGATAGGCGAGATGCATGGTGCCGAACGGACCCGCCCACACCCAGGTGAAATCGGTCACCCGCACGCCTTCTAAGGGGAGACGGGTTTTGGGGGTTGGGGGTTGGGGACAAGAGGCTGGGGCTGCAGGTATACTTTGCAGCTCGGCCTGTACTTCGGCGTTATGTTCACCTAACTGAGGAGCCGGCCGCCGAATCTGCCACCACGGCTCGCGCAGCTGATAAGGCGGGCCCAGATGGGTTAACTTGCCCGCCTTGGGGTGAGTGACGTCAACAAAGAAATTGCGCGCCCGCAGGTGCTCATCCTCGGCAAGCTGGCTCATAGTGTGAACCGGAGCAAAACAGATTCGTCTTTCTTGACCGGTACGAAACAGGTCTTGGACCTTCCACTGCTTGAACCACTCGTCCAGATACATTTTGAGCACGTCTTGGTTCTTGGCTCGCTCTACCGCGCCTTGAAAGATCTCCCAGCTTGCCCACTCCGGATTATCCATCAGATCAACCAGGCGCTCCCACTGATCTTCTTCCACAACAACCACAAAGATCAGCCCGTCCTGGCATTCGTAAATGCCCCACGGATAGAGCATCCGCTTGCCCAAGCGGGAAGCGACCTTCTTGCTGTAGGTGTAGTGCACAAAGCTCTGTTCCATGAAAGAGGACACATAGGCCTGAATCGCGAGATCAATGTGTTCGCCGCGTCCGGTTTCCAACGCGCGATAATAGGCGCCCAGCGTGGCGACCGTAGCCGCCAGCCCGCCTTGGTAGCCCGTCTGGTGTCCATACACCTTCAGGGGCGGCAGATCCGGAAAGTCAGAGGCTCCGGGGCACAGCCAGGCCCAACCGCCGGCATTGGAAACCGTGATGTCGTAGGCGTTGTAGTCTGTATACGGTCCGGTCACCCCAAAGGGCGTAATCGAACACATGACCAGGCGTGGATTGAGCTCGCGAAAGGCGGTGTAGTCTATGCCGAACTCGGCCATTTGGGATGGCGCATAATTATGGACCAGAATGTCAGCCCACTGCACCAGCTGGGATAACTGGTCCTTGTCCTGAGCGAAATCGAGGGTCACACTGCGCTTATTGGTATTCAGGGATAAAAATAAACCGCTCTGCTCTGGGTCCGCTTTGCCGCCTGGAAATGGCCCACGCTGCCGTGAGCGATCTCCGCCGGGCTCTTCGGCTTTGATGACATCCGCGCCGAGATCGGCCATGAGTTTGGCTGCGTATGCTGCGGCAGCGAGATGGCCCAGCTCAAGAACTTTTACCCCTTCGAGACCTTGCATGGATATCCTCCTGTGTGGTGCCTATGGTTCGACTTCCGATCTCTTTCCCCGTCGGAGCCGAAGACGCTGTTCTAGCACTAATCCGGCAAATTACCTAACTGTCTTGCTCATCTTTTTGTGAGTCCTTTGACCTTTTTCTATCGCCTAGGATAGGATTCCTTCCTACGATCTCCAAGCGCAGCAAAAGGAGGGCAGTGATGGCGTGGCCTGTTCGTTACAAAATGGTAGGACTGCTCGCGACCGGGAGCATGGTCAATTATGCCGACCGGGTGAATATCTCTGTCGCGGCGCCGGTCATCATGGCCGCCCTCGATTGGGATGAGGCTCGTTTCGGCCTGATCTTTTCGGCCTTCCTGCTGGGTTATACGCTGCTTCAGTTTCCCGGCGGCATTATTGCCGACCGCTGGAACACCCGTTGGGTGTTGGCCGCTGCGTGCATCGGCTTTTCTATCTTTACCGCCTTGACCCCGCTGGGGGCGATGGCTTTTGGCGCAATGCTGGCGATCCGTTTTTGTGTGGGATTATTTGAATCAGTCAGCTTCCCGGCGTACGCCGTGATCAATGCCCGCTGGATTCCTCGCCATGAATATGGCCGGGCCCAGACCATCAGTCTGTCCGGCTCACACCTGGGCCAAACGCTCGCTTACCCGCTGACGACCTGGATGGTGCTCACGTTCGCGTGGCCGACGGTCTTTTACTTTAACGCGCTGCTGGGTGGAGTCTGGGTTATCGCTTGGCTGGTTTTTGCGACAAACACACCTGCCGAACACCCTCAGGTCAGCCCAGCCGAACGGCAGGAAATTGAATCACAGCTCGCACCGCGGTCGAGTGCCAGGATCTCTCCCTGGCAGCTGCTGAAGCATCCGCAAGTGCTGCTCTTGTCTCTGTCGTATCTGTGCATGGTGTATGGCTTGTGGATGATCATCCTGTGGACACCAACGTATTTGGTGAATGTACGCGGCTATTCGATGCAGGCGATGGGCATACTGGGTATGATTCCGACCCTGGCCGGATTTGGCGGTCTTATTACCGGGGGCACCATGTCCGATCTGTTGCTGCGGCGCGGGTATAGCATTCGTTTTGCGCGGGCGCAGGCACCTGCCCTGTGTCTCTTTCTGGGAGTGCCGGCGATTATAGCGGCTGCATTGGTGCCGTGGGCGGGTGTGTCCGTTGTGTGCTTGGCCGTGTATATGTTTTTGGCGAATCTTGGTGCTGGGGCGTGCTGGGCGGTACCGATCGAGCTGAACGCAAAAGAGATCGGCGCTATCTCTGGGGTGATGAATGGCGCGGGTAATTTTGCTGGGATCTTTGGACCCATGAGTGCCGGCTTTCTCGTTGCTACTACGGGGGACTGGACTCTGCCTTTCCTGGCTATTGCTGGCGTGCTGCTTGTGGCCGTACTTGTCCTGTATTTTCTGGTCGTGCCCGAGCCGATTGAGCTTGAGACGCACCAAACGGAAGCAGCCACATGAGAGGCGAATGGAAGAAAGCCAATCGAACTAGCTCAAGCCGTAAAACTGCATCGCTCCTTCAGCCAAAACCTTGCGTTTATTTTCCTCGGATAGTTTCTCGGCTATCATAGCCGGAGCGCCGGGGAAGAAGCCGTCCGGGTGGGGATAGTCGGTTGCCCACAGAATCTTGGTCGGCCCGACGTAGTCCACCAGATAGGCTAGACTGCCCTCAACCGGCTCGTAGGATATCCAGCACTGACGCTGAAAATACTCGCTGGGCCGCATCGTCAGCGGAGAGTCGTTAAATAGTCCCTTATCATCGAAGTGGCGATCCATGCGGTCGATCCACGGGGCGATCCAGCCACCGCCCGACTCCAGAAATCCAATGCGCACATTTGGGAAGCGCTCGCACATGCCATCCCAGATGACCGTCAGGCAGGCCAGCATCATTTCCATGGTGTGCGAGATGATGTGCTTGGCGCTATGGCTCTTAAAACGATCAACGCCGACCGCCGGCATGCCGCCGGTTCCTTCATGCAGGCCAATAGGAAAGTCGAGGTCTTGGGCTTCAGCCCAGAAGGGGTCGTAGTCCGGATGACCGAGCATGCGGTCATTATAGGGATTGGGACGTAGAAAACCGCTCCGCATGCCGAGTTCATTGCGCGCATAGCGCATCTCTTCAATAGCCAGCTCAATGGACTGCATGGGCAGCATGGCCACCCCGAAAAGCCGGTCCGGGTAGGGTTTGCAATAGTCGGTTAACCAGCGGTTATAGGCGCGGCAGGCGGCTGCCGCGAGCTGTGGATCTTGTATGGCACCCGTAAACAGGCCCAGACTCGGGTACAGAAACGCGGCATCGATGCCATCCAGATCCATATCCGGGATCCGCGCGTGTGGATCAAAGCCGCCCTTGCGCCCCTCGGTGTATTTGATGCGGATCGAGGCCTCGCCTTGGCGCGCGCCGATGGCACCGATGAAACCCAGCCCGGTCGGACCGCCCAAGACCTTGCCCTCTATTCGTAGTCGTTCTCTGCCGTCCGTATCGACAAAGAGTTCCGGCGCGCGATCACGATATGCGGGGTCCATATACTCGCGCCAAAAATCGGGCGGCTCTAATATGTGGCCGTCTGCATCAATGACGTTATAGGTGCGACTCATAGACGTCCTCCTTTGGATCTCTTCCCCATGCCCGGGTCCTACCACCTTCCGTTTGAGCGAGCAAGCTTTGAAGAAATGCGGAGAAATGCCAAGAAATGGGAAGAAGACTTGAAACCTCAAGGGGCAAGACATATGCTCCCGGTAGCAAAAATCTCAAAAACCTCAAA
>CAUZQN010000205.1:0-5701 GCA_963581605.1 uncultured Binatia bacterium (SeqCode) | reverse complement strand
TTCCAGTCATCAAAGATAACAAACTCGTGGGCATTCTGACCAACCGAGATCTCCGCTTTGAAAAGCATCTTAATCGACTCGTCTCAGAGGTGATGACCAAAGATAATCTGGTGACGGCTAGACCGGAGATCAGTCGTGAAGAAGCGGAGGAAATCCTGCACAAGCACCGTATTGAAAAGTTGCTTGTTGTTGACGAAGCGATGCACCTCAAGGGACTGATTACCGTCAAAGATATCGAGAAAACGAGTCTGCACCCGCATGCATGTAAAGACGAATACGGTCGACTACGCGTTGCGGCAGCAGTAGGCACCGGAGATGACCGGGAGGCGCGGACTGAAGGCCTGGTTGAAGCCGGAGCCGATGTCATCGTACTTGATACCGCCCATGGCCATACGACGAGTGTGATAGAGACGATCCGCTTTCTCAAAGAGAACTTCCGGGGACTTGAAGTTCTTGCTGGAAATGTGGCGACAGCTGAAGGAGCACAAGCTCTCATTGATGCTGGTGCGGCCGGTATCAAGGTCGGTATGGGTCCTGCCTCGATTTGTACTACACGGGTGGTGTCCGGCGTTGGCGTGCCTCAGCTTACTGCGGTTGTGGACTGCGTGCGCGTTGCCGAAAGAGCCGGGGTGCCTGTGATCTCAGATGGCGGTATTCGTTTTTCCGGAGACATTGTGAAAGCCTTAGCCGCGGGCGCGCAAGCCATTATGATCGGCAGCCTGTTTGCCGGCACTGAAGAGAGCCCTGGTGTGACCATTCTGTATCAGGGGCGCTCGTATAAGCAGTACCGAGGCATGGGTTCGTTGGAGGCTATGCGAGAACGGGAAGGCAGTCGTAACCGCTATTTTCAAGACGCCGAGGAAGATTTAGGCAAGCTCGTGCCGGAGGGGATTGAAGGCCGGGTTCCCTATAAAGGGGCATTATCTGTTGTCGTCGACCAGCTTATTGGCGGCCTGAAGGCGGGCATGGGTTATACCGGCTGTCGCAATCTCGAAGAGCTCCGAACCAAGGTCAAATTTGTTCGTGTCTCTCTTGCCGGGCTGAGAGAAAATCATGTGCACGACGTCATTATTACGAAGGAAGCCCCAAACTACCACTTAGAATAAGTCTACGACACGCCGAGCTCATCTGGACACACTATGATTCTCATTCTTGATTTCGGCAGTCAGTACACCCAACTCATCGCCAGACGCATTCGTGAAGCACACGTCTACAGCGAAATCCATCCGTACAATATCTCGCTTGAGCGCATTCGGCAGATGAGCCCTGAGGGCATCATTCTGTCCGGTGGCCCGGCCAGTGTGTATGACGCTGGAGCGCCCGTTGTCGATGCTTCCGTGCTCGACATACCCGTCCCGTTTCTCGGCATCTGTTATGGCATGAATGTCCTGCATCAGCTTGCGGGTGGACATATTGCTCAAGCTGACCGGCGTGAGTTTGGTCCGGCCCAGCTTAGTGTCGACGACACTGCTGACCTGTTCGCTGGTTTCTCGCCTGACTCGTCGACCCAGGTCTGGATGAGCCACGGCGATAAAATGGAATCACTGCCGAGCGGTTGGAAAACGCTGGCCCATTCGGATAACTCGCCTATCGCTGCCTGTCGAGATGATTCCGGTCGCTTCTTTGGCGTCCAGTTCCACCCTGAGGTCGTGCATACTGAATGCGGTAAAGAGGTCCTACAAAATTTTCTTTTTCGCATTTGTGACTGCAAGCCTGATTGGACCATGGAAGAGTTTATTGAACGTGAGGTACGACGCATCCGTGATCAGGTCGGAGATAAGCAGGTCGTCTGCGGTCTCAGCGGCGGTGTTGATTCCGCCGTTGTTGCCCTACTCGTTCACAAAGCCATTGGGGATCGATTAACCTGCATTTTTGTTGATAACGGCCTGTTGCGTCAAGGCGAAGCAGAAAGCGTGGTGCGGGTCTTCTCTCAGCTGGGACTCAATCTGCGTCCGGTCAATGCGGCCCAACGCTTTCTTGAGCGGCTTGCCGGAATCGATGACCCGGAACAGAAACGGCGCATTATCGGCCATACATTTATTGAGGTCTTTGAGGAGGAGTCTATAACCTTGTCGAATGTGGAATTCCTAGCCCAAGGCACGCTTTATCCGGATGTGATTGAATCGGTCTCTTTCAAAGGACCGGCAGCAACAATCAAGAGTCATCACAATGTCGGCGGCCTACCGGAACAGATGCGCTTGGCCTTGGTCGAACCGCTGCGCGAGCTGTTTAAGGATGAGGCGCGCGGAATCGGCCGCTTGCTTGGCCTGTCGGACGAGATTGTCGGTCGCCAGCCCTTTCCTGGCCCCGGCCTGGCGATTCGTATTCTTGGGCCAGTGCAGGCCGAGTGGCTGGACCTGCTCCGAGCGTCAGACGCCATTGTAGACGAAGAAATTCGTGCTGCAGGCTATTATGATCGTGTATGGCAGGCATTTGCCGTACTGCTGCCGGTCAAGACCGTGGGCGTCATGGGCGATGCCCGTACCTATGAAAATGTCATTGCCATTCGAGCAGTAGAGAGCGTAGACGGCATGACTGCAGACTGGGCGCGTCTGCCTGGGGATCTCCTGGCACAGATGTCGAACCGCATCATCAACGAAGTGCGTGGTATTAACCGTGTGGTCTACGATATTTCATCAAAGCCACCGGCAACTATAGAATGGGAATGAGGGGAGGGCGGAACGATGGGGTTTGTACATCTCCACCTGCATACGCAATATAGCCTGCTTGACGGGGCGAATAAGGTGTCTAATCTCATGCCGCGTATTGCTGAGTACGGTATGTCGGCGGTGGCTATGACCGACCACGGCAATATGTTTGGGACGATTGATTTTTACCGTACGGCTGCCAGCCATGGGGTGAAACCGATCATCGGCTGCGAGGTGTATGTTGCGCCGCAAAGCCGCTTCGATAAGCAATCCAGCGGCGCAGACGACCTTGAGCACGGCGGGAATTTTCATCTCATTCTGTTAGCCATGAATCTGGCTGGCTACCGGAATCTGTGTCGTTTGGTCACGGCTGGATTTACCGAAGGATTCTACCGTAAACCGCGTGTTGATCGAGAGCTGCTGCGCGAGCTGAACGGCGGTATTATTGCTCTATCGGGCTGCCTGAGTGGAGAATTGGCCAAAGCTATGCTGCGGGATGACGGCAAGCGGGCGCGTGCGGCCGCTCAAGAGTACGCCTCAATCTTTAACGACCGCTTTTATATCGAGATCCAAGCCAACCATTTACCCGAGCAAGAAAAAATTAATCCGGCGCTTATTGAACTCGCGCGCGAACTGTCGCTGCCTTTGGTGGCGACAAATGACTGTCACTACTTAAAAGCCGAAGATTCCGAGGCACATGAGGTTTTGCTGTGTGTCCAGAGCGCGAAGGTCATGTCGGATGAAAACCGCTGGCGCTTTGGGACCGACCAGCTGTACGTCAAAACACCCCAGGAAATGGAAGCGGAGTTCGCGCACTGCCCGGACGCTGTGGCGAATACGCTTGATGTGGCGAATCGGTGCAATCTGGAGTTAACCTTTGGGAACTTCCAGTTCCCTATTTTTGCGACCCCGCAAGGCGAAACGCTTGAAGGCTACCTAGAGAAAACTGCGCGAGAAGGGCTTGAAGAACGCCTCAAACCGCTGCGTGCCAATGAGAAAGATTGGGACGCAGACAAAGAGCAAGAGTATCAGGATCGACTCGCCTATGAACTCAATATTATCGGCGAAATGGGCTTCCCCAGCTATTTCCTGATCGTGGCTGATTTTATTGGCTACGCGAAGTCGCAGGGCATTCCGGTCGGCCCAGGCCGCGGCTCAGCCGCAGGCAGTCTCGTTGCGTATGCGCTCAAGATAACTGACGTTGACCCCATCCGGTACCAACTCCTCTTTGAGCGATTTCTCAACCCTGGGCGTAAAAGCATGCCTGATATTGACGTGGACTTTTGCTACGTGCGCCGGGATGAAGTTATTCGGTATATCAAGGACAAATATGGCGAGGATAAAGTTGCCCAGATCATTACGTTTGGAACGCTGAAGGGCAAACAGGCCATTAGAGACGTGGGCCGCGCACTCGAATTCTCGTATGCAGAGACTGACCGGATTGCCAAACTCTATCCCGCGCCAAAACAAGGCAAAGATCACCCCCTGGAAACGGCCTTGGGCATGGAACCACGCTTGCGCGAGGTCCGCGAACGGGGGGAGCGAGAACAGAAGCTGTTTGAGCATTCGCTCAAACTGGAAGGACTGCTGCGCCACGCCTCAAAGCATGCGGCCGGCATAGTGATTTCTCCCTCTCCGCTGGTCGAGCACTTACCGTTGTATGTCGATAAAGAAAAGAATGTTCTGACCCAATTTGCTGGTCCGGATGTGGATTCCATCGGTCTGATTAAGTTTGACTTCTTGGGTTTAAAGACATTGACCCTGGTGCATGATGTGGTCAAACGTATTAAAGAAAGTCGGGACATTGACGTTGACCTGAGTACGCTGCCGCTTGATGATCGGGCTACCTATAAGTCGCTCACGAAGGGCGATACGGTCGGTGTTTTTCAAATGGAGGGCAGCGGCATTCGTAAGCTGATCACGCAGCTTAAACCGGGTTGTTTTGAAGACGTTTTTGCCGTCATCGCCCTCTTTCGTCCGGGGCCGCTTGATAGCGGTGCAGCCGAACAGTTTATCAAGCGTAAAAACGGAAAAGAGCCGGTCTCGTATCCCCATCCATCGCTTGAGCCGGTGCTCAAAGAAACCTATGGCGTCACCATTTATCAAGAGCAGGTCATGCAGATTGCCCAGATACTGGCTGGATACTCTTTGAGCGATGCGGATAATCTGCGCCGGGCCATGGGCAAAAAGCAAAAAGAGGTGATGCAACAGGAGCGGGCGAAGTTTCTCAAGGGAGCCGCACAGAATAAGATTAAGGACAAGCTGGCCGACGAAGTTTTTGATGCCATGGAAACGTTTGCCGCTTACGGGTTTAATAAATCTCACGCGGCGTCCTACGCCCTGATCTCGTACCAAACAGCCTATCTTAAAACGCACTATCCACCGGAGTTCATGGCCGGGCTGACGAGTCTGGAGATGGGCGATACAAATAAGACGTATAAAAATATTGCGGAATGCCGGGTGCATGATATTCCAGTCCTGCCACCGGACGTGAATGAGAGCGGGGAGGGTTTTACGGTCCGAGGAAAAACCCTGCGCTTTGGGCTGGGTGCGATCAAAGGTGTGGGCTCAAAGGCGATTGAGGTGATTCAGGCTGCACGCCAGGATGGGCCGTTTACGGATCTGTATGATTTTTGCACCAGGGTACACAACTCTCAAGTCAATAAGCGGGTAGTAGAAAATTTAATCAAATGTGGCGCGTGTGATGCCTTTGGCATGTCGCGCGCTCAACTCCTGGCCGGGGTGGAAGAGACGATGCGCTGGTCGGCTCTCAAAGCCAGTGGTGCCGGCAATGTAAACCAGATGGGACTCTTTGCCAGCGCAAACGGATCAACTGACCCGACTCATCCTGAGCTGCCCCAGATTGAAGAGTGGTCGGATATCGACAAACTCAACGGTGAGCGTGAAACCCTGGGCTTTTTTATCACCGGTCATCCGCTCGACAAATATGTAGGCCGGCTGTACGGTGTGATCTCGTCCACTACAGAAAAACTGAAGGGTCGCGGCCACCAAGAAAAAGTGCGCTTAGCCGGGGTGATTCAGGCCCTGAAGCT
>CAUZQN010000204.1:0-5705 GCA_963581605.1 uncultured Binatia bacterium (SeqCode) | reverse complement strand
TTACCGCTGCCGCCCGCTTGGCTATCCGGAAGGCCAAACAAGCGGGCAGTGCGGCAGTTGGCGTAATCAACTGCGACCATATCTGCATGGCCGGCTACTATGTTGAACAGATCGCTAAAACGGGCTGTGTCGGCATTCTTGCTGGAGTCACTCAACCCCTGGTACATCCTTTAGGCGGGGTAGAGCGGCTCCTTGGAACCAACCCTTTCGCTGTCGCAATTCCGACTGCTAGCGATGTCCCTGTGCTGCTAGACTTTGCCACCAGCGCGATTGCCTTTGGTACAGTCCTTCAGTCCAAAGCCAATCGTGAGCCTTTACCCCAAGGTGTAGCGGTCGGCCCGGACGGACGACCCACAACGGATGCCGAGCAAGCCGCGCAGGGCGCGTTGGCACCATTCGGCGAACACAAAGGGTATGGCTTGGGCCTCATCTTGGGTTTGTTGGCAGGTCCGTTGCTCGGCGCGAAAGTCGGCAAAGCCCTAGGGCAAGCTGTGACAGACGGCCACTACGACAAAGGCGAACTCTTGATCGCTATAGACCCGGCAGCGTTTGGTGATCCGGCCCTCTTCCGCACCGCCGTTGAGGTGCATATCGCGGAGATTAAAGCGGTCAAGAAAGCGCCTGGGGTCGAAGAAATCCGCGTCCCTGGCGAACGTAGTTTCGCCGAACGTGAGCGCTGGATTCGTGCGGGAGTCCCGATAGGAGACGGGGTATGGGAGCAGGTTGGCGAATTGGCGCAGGAGTTCGAGATCAGCCTGCCTCAGCCATAATTCGTTGGGCGCGTTTGACGAGTTGCGGTACCTTCCACTCAAATTCGGCGGCCTTTGGGTTGGCAGCGGATCCTTCGAGATACAGTCGGTACAGCCCCTCTAGGATGACCGCGTATTTCCAGACCGCAAGGCAGTGGTAGAACGGGAAATGTTCCATGCTGCGTCCCGTTTGCTGCTCATACCGAGCCGCCATCTCTTCGCGAGACAAAAAGCCCGCTTGCTGGGTAATATAATTGCTGCCAATTGGACCGGCTTCGTCTTTCTCACCTTGCGCGTCTCCCGTTGGCCCCCAAAAGCTGAGCAGCCAACCCAAGTCAGTCAGCGGATCACCCAGGGTGGCCATCTCCCAGTCGAATATCGCGACGAGTCGAGCAGGTGTCTGAGCCGAGAACATCACGTTATCGACTTTATAATCGCCGTGGACGACGGTGGCTGCAGAGTCTGGGGGTAGGCGCTGCTGGAGCCAGTCGCCAACCTCTTTGAGTCCGGGTAATGAACGGGTATAGGGCAGGGTGAGCTCGCACTGCTTGGTCCAGCGTTTGAGCTGGCGTTCAAGATACCCCTGTGGCCTGCCTATGCCCTCAAGGTCGGTGCCTTGCCACTGGACCGCATGCAATTCGGCCAGCGCATCAATCAGTTCCTCGCCGAGTCGTTTTCGTTCTGCCGGCGCGTCAAAAATCTGTGGTAGGCTTTCACGGACCACCAAGCCCTCAGCG
Source organism: uncultured Binatia bacterium (SeqCode) (assembly GCA_963581605.1). GTDB lineage: Bacteria > Desulfobacterota > Binatia > Bin18 > Bin18 > Bin18. The sequence goes on along the minus strand of CAUZQN010000204.1, from coordinate 4,219 downwards.
CGTTGCATGAGATAAAAGGGAACGCCGAGCACGTCTTTATCCTCACACGCAATAACAGGCTGGGGGGTGCGAACGTCCATAGACGACAAGGCCGACAGCACGCGGTATTCGCGTAACATATCGTGGGCCGTGGGCAGCAAGTCGCCGCTGGGCGGGCGCCGCAGTACCCAACGTTGCTCTCCCCAGGAGACGAAAAATGTTTCATTTGAATAGCCGGCTTCGTGTCTTTCAATACTGATGTCGCCGATATCGCCTTTTTCGGGGGACAGCGTGTCGCGCAGAAAACGAATGAGTTGCGGCAGGTGAATAAGAGAGCTGTTTTCTTGGGTCATAGGCTGTCTTTCTACTCCTCTTGGACTTGATACGCATCGTGCTGACGCCTGCGGTCACTGATGCCCTCTTCAACAGTTCCGGCCGTAATGACTTCGTACAAAATGGCCTGGTTGCCTTCGCGTTTACGCAGGATTCGTCCCAGGCGCTGGACGTGTTCGCGGGTTGATCCGGAGCCGGAAAGAACGATAGCCACGCTCGCATCCGGGACATTTATCCCTTCATTAGAGCACTTTAGAGGTGGCGAGTGCCAGATAGTCGCCTTGATTAAAGGCTTCGAGGATTGCTTTCCTTTCCTTGGTGGCTGTTTGATGTGTGATCACCGGGATCAAAAACGCTGCCGAAATTGCATACACAGGATCATTGTCGCTGGTGAAAATAATGGTCCGTTCCCTGGCATGTTTCTTTAACAAGAAATCGAGCGTTCGTAGCTTGGCCTGTGGTCCCAAGGCGAGTTTCTTGGCCCGTTGATGTGCGAGCAGCGCGCCGCGACCCTTCCGACTCTTGGCACTCTCACGAATAAACCGGTGCCAACCGGATAAGCCATCCAACACAATGCCGTGGTCAACAATGAAAATATAGAAGGTTCCGCGTACCCGGCGGTATTCCTCTTCTTCTTCTGGAGTCAGCGTTACCTTGATCCGCTCGACCACGTAGTCGGCTAGATATTCACCCGCAAGATCGGTTATGCTTTTGGTATAGACCTGCGGGCCGATGAGTTCGTCGAACAGCGCGTGGCGGCCGTCGGCGCGTTCCGGGGTCGCGGTCAAACCCAGCCGATACGGGGCTAAACACATCTGTGCCGCATGGCTATACGCTTCGCCCGGCAGGTGGTGGCATTCGTCAAAAATAATCAATCCCCAACGATTACCCAGCCGATCCATATGTCTATATGCGCTATCATAGGTTGTGACAGTCAGGTATTCGATTTCGTAATAGCCACCGCCAATGAGGCCGATGGTCTTGTCAAAGGCTGCACACAACAGGTCGTACCACTGATTCATCAAATCAATCGTTGGGGCAACCACGAGTGTACTGCGTTGGACAGTCTCTATCGCTTTTTGGCCGACGTAACTTTTACCGGCTCCGGTCGGCAGGATCACGACCCCGCGCCGGCCGGCTGTATCCCAGGCCTCAAGAGCTTCGCTCTGAAACGGGCGTGGTGCTTGGGTTAAGCGGCTGGACAATGTGAGCCTGCGGTAGGCAGGCGCGGCGTTGGTATGGGACGGTGCGGACTGTTTGAAGGCTGCAATGACCTGACGATAGTGGTGAGCTTGGGTACGCCAGCGATCAACGCGCGCATCCCAGTGAAAGCAGACCGGAGGAGTAAACCCTGCCGGCGGATCGTACAGAACTAAAGTGCCAAGGTCGAACGACAGGCGCATGGTCAGAACGTGGTCGGGGCGACCGGTCGGTCGCCCCTACGGAACCTACACGACGTGCTTCTCACGCAGCGCGGCAATTCTCTCCGTACTGAAGCCGGCGCTGTCCAGCACTTCCTCAGTGTGTTGCCCGAGCGACGGGGCAAAGGTGCGTATCGAGCCCGGCGTGTTCGATAGTTTGATGGCGATGCCGGCGTGGGTCACTTTTCCCGCTTGGGGGTGGTCTAGCTCAACCGCCATTTCTCGATGCTTCACCTGTGGGTCTTCAAAGACTTCGGGCACATCGTATACTTTGCCTACGCATACGTCCGCTTTGGTAAAAAAGTCAAACCATTCGTCTCGCGTTTTGGTCAGTAAAATCTCCTGAAATTCCTGTTTCACCTGTTGATGTCGTTGGGTCGAGTGCCCGGAGAAATCGCCCATCTTCATGCCGCAGTCTTTCCAATCCGGTCGGTCGAGCACGTCGCACACATTATTCCACAGCCAAGGTTCGGTGCAGCCTATGGACAGCTGTTTGCCGTCCTTGGTGGTATAGACGCTGTAATATGCATACCCACCGCCAAAGACGCCTTTTGCCCGGCCCGGCAGGGTGCCGTCTGCAAAATAATCACGCACGTTCGGCGTCGCGGCCAGCAGTGAGATGGTGGTGTCCAAATACGAGATATCGACCCATTGGCCTTTGCCCGTTTGCTGACGGGAAAACAACGCAAACATAATCCCGAGTGCGCCGTGCATCGAGGCACCCGCGTAGTCGGCAATAATATTGAGCGGAATAGAGGGCGGGCCTTCGGACGGCCCAATCAAGTTGAGAACCCCACTCAAGGCGAGAAAGTTCAGGTCGTGGGCGGGAAAGTCTCGGTACGGCCCGTCTTGGCCATAGCCGCTCAGCGAGCAATACACGAGACCGGGATTAATCTTGCTCAGCGTCTCGTAGTCACCGCCCAGCCGTTGCATCACTCCGGGTCGGAAGCCCTCGACCAAGACATCATACTCCTTGGCCAAGGCGTGCAGGACTGCTTGTCCGGCTGGATCTTTGAGATTCAGGGTCAGACTTTTTTTATTACGATTGGTAAAGCTGGTGGCAATTTTATGCGCCTCCTCCGGCTGTGGAGAGGCACCGGAGCCGGATAGTTTGCCCGTAGGCGGAGGTTCGATTTTCAACACCTCAGCGCCCATATCCGCCAGCATCATGGTACAGAATGCGCCAGGCCCAACTCGTGTCAGTTCAAGAACTTTAATTCCGTCGAGTGCGAGTGCCATGCTTCCCTCCTTACGAGAATGAAGAGTATCGTCGGGGATTGTTATAAACGATCCGCCCGTGACGGCGCTAGAGGTGTTTATCCATTCATGGCTTTTCCCCTGTATCGTTCAGTAGCCGAATTGTCGCCTGGATGCCTATCTGCTAGCGTGTGGCTTCCTGATTACACCAACGACGTGAGGGATAAGGCTCGTGTCTCCGCAAGAGAAACTCCAAAAGATTCGGGAAGAACTGCAACGCAGTTTTCTCGAACGAACGGCACCCATTGACGGTGCGCTCGCCGCTCTGCTGGCGTCTCAGCACGTACTCATTATCGGTCCACCTGGGACGGCTAAGTCGATGTTGGCCGACGAGCTGTGTCGACGCATCACCGGAGCGAGCTATTTCCAGTGGCTGCTAACCAAATTCACCACGCCGGAAGAGCTGTTTGGGGCGGTGAGCCTCAAAGCGCTTGAGGCCGACGACTACCGACGTGTGACGGACAACAAACTGCCCGAGGCGCATATTGCCTTTCTGGATGAGGTCTTTAAGTCGAGTTCGTCCATCTTGAATTCCATCCTCACGATCATTAATGAACGGCTGTTTCACAATGGCCGTGAGGTTGTGCACGTGCCTCTCCTGACGTTATTCGGTGCCAGTAATGAATTGCCCGAAGACGATGAGCTGGCCGCTCTGTATGACCGCTTCTTACTCCGCTTTACCGTGGATTACATTCAAGAGGACTTCCGCTTCCTGCATATGCTTCAGGCGCAGGAGCCGGCTGAACGTACGACCCTCAGCCTCGACGAGTTGTGCCAGCTTCAGGCGGATGTCCGAGCTGTCACCGTCTCTGGGACTATTCTTGGTCTGATGGCCGATATTCGTCGCGAGCTCAGGTCAAAGGATATCCTGGCGTCTGACCGCCGCTATCGTCAGAGTATCGGCCTGATGCAAGCTCTAGCGTGTCTTGACGGACGCAGCGCTGTGGCTGAATCTGATCTGTTTTTTCTTGAACATATCTTGTGGAAGGATCCTTCCGAGCAGGCGGCAGTGCATGCGGTCATCCATGGTCTTATCCACGGTTATGAGGATGAGGTACAGGAGCTCTTATTCCAAACCCGGGAGTTGCGTGAGTATGCCGAGTGGTCTTGGGACGACGCCGAGCAGCACGCCCGAGCCGTGATCGAAGCACATACCAAGATTCGTAATATTCTGACTAAGGTGGAAGAGATTCACCACCACGCCCAGGAGGTCGGACGGGTAACAGATA
>CAUZQN010000203.1:0-5705 GCA_963581605.1 uncultured Binatia bacterium (SeqCode) | reverse complement strand
CCCACGAGTGGGGTACCAACCAGTGGGGCACTCGCCAGTAAGGTATCCACTGGTGGGGAGTCACTGCTGCGAAACCGTCTGTGTTTACAATTGTGATGGCGTATCCGTTGCATCTCAAGTACCCTAGACCGGCGTAACAAGGTTCTGACAGCCGGGCGTATCTGCCCACGCCGGCCACGCTCACCCGCCCCACCATACACATCACCGACAAGCTGCAATTGTCGGCATACCTGCAATCAGGTGAGGCCATGACACTCGTTGTCGATGACCACTAAGCCCGCAGACAGCAGTTTTCCAAAAATCAGGTAGGGCAGGGTGCTGAGAGGCTATCCGAATAACGGTTTCAGGGTGTCATGTTGAACGTAGCGAAACATCTCAACTCCCGGACAAGGGGCGAGATTCTTCGCTACGCTCAACATGACTAATGGTGAATCTCTACAATTGCTCCACCATCTTCTCGACCTCGTCCCACTCAACAATCGGAGTGAGACGGCGTTTTTCGACTAGGCCTGTTGAAAGCAGCTTGCCGAAAATTTGGTAGGTCGGCGTGTGATCCGGGATGTCAACAACGAATATGACTTTTGCTTCTTCATTCGATGCCCACGGTCCGGCAATAAAACGCACCTCCTGGGGCGCGCCGACTGAGGCGGGATTCTTTGCGGCTGAGCCGATCAAGCGCACGAATTCTTTCATCCGCTCCGGGCTCGGATCTTTTAGCCAGACTTCATCGAGATAGAGCGCCATGCTGTCCCCTCCTTACATTAATGTATGGGAGGTATAACAAAGTCTCTCAGACAGGGAAAGCGAAGAGAGGGGGAAAAAGAGGGTGGGTGAAGCGTTGCTTCGCCCTGCTTTACTCCGCCAGGAGGTCATCCAACTCGCCGCTGACCTCCAATGTTTGCAACTCCATGAATCCGCCGATCGACTCGTCCCCAATGAAAATTTGGGGTACGGTTCGCTGGCCCGAGCGCTGGGCGATCTCTTCACGCAGGGCCGGATCGTCGGAGACATCAATGTCTTCGAATGGAATGCCTTTTTTTGTCAGCAAAGCCTTTGCTGCGGTGCAGAAGCCTCAATAGTCCATTGAATACACGGTGATAGGTTTCATGGCCTATACTCCTCTCGAATGGTATGCAGAGACGATCGGCTGGCAGTCTCTGCTTCCCTTAAGGCAGGTCTGTTGCGCCCATGAGATACCGGTCTACTTCTCTGGCCGCGCCGCGTCCTTCGTTAAAGGCCCAGACTACCAGACTCTGTCCTCGACGGATATCTCCGGCCGCAAATACGCCGTCTATATTGGTCTGGTATTTTCCGTACTCAGCTTTCGCATTGGAACGAGGGTCGCGTTCAACGTCGAGTTGTTCCAGGATGGGATCTTCCGGACCAAGAAAGCCCATGGCTAAGAGGATGAGATCGGCCGGCCACACTTTTTCCGTACCGGCTATGGGTTCGGGAATGAATGCGCCGTTCTCGTTTTTCCCCCACTCAATCTCTACCGTATGCAGTTCCTTCACCTGGCCGTCAGTATTCGCAACAAACTTCTCGGTCTGAATCAAATAAATCCGCGGGTCGTCCCCAAAGCGGGCAGCCGCCTCTTCTTGCCCATAATCAATCCGAAGAATTTTCGGCCACTCCGGCCAGGGATTGTCCGGCTGCCGTTCCGCCGGAGGCTGAGGCAGAATCTCAAACTGGGTGAGTGTTTTGCATTTGTGCCGTAGCGACGTGCCCACACAGTCCGTCCCGGTATCACCGCCGCCGATGACGATCACATTTTTGTCTGCTGCGGAAATATACGCACCATCGGCATGGTCCGAGTCGAGCAGGCTTTTGGTATTGGCGTGCAGAAACTCCATCGCAAAATGAATGCCTTTCAGGTCGCGTCCTGGTGCCGGAAGGTCGCGTGGCTTGGTTGCGCCACTACACAGCACAACGGCATCAAAATCTTGTTGCAGTTGTGTGGCCGGGATGTCGACTCCGATGGCGGTATTCGTGACAAACGTAATGCCTTCTTCGGCCAGAATGTCAATGCGTCGCTGTACGAGAGCTTTGTCGAGTTTCATATTGGGGATGCCGTACATGAGCAGCCCACCGATTCGGTCGGCCCGCTCGTACACCGTGACCAAATGGCCCGCCTTGTTGAGCTGTGCTGCGCAGGAGAGTCCTGACGGACCCGAGCCCACAACGGCGACTTTCTTCCCCGTTCGTTTCTGAGGCGGGTGGGGCGTGATCCAGCCTTCAGCAAAACCACGATCCACAATGGAAGCCTCAATATTCTTAATAGTCACCGCTGGATCGCTGATGCCTAGGACGCATGACCCTTCACATGGCGCCGGACAGACCCGCCCGGTGAATTCCGGGAAGTTATTGGTTTTATGCAGCCGCTCAAGCGCCTCTCGCCACAGTCCTCGGTACACCAAGTCATTCCATTCAGGGATGAGATTATTAACCGGGCAGCCTGAAGCCAGTCCACCGATGAGCGTGCCGGTATGACAGAACGGAATACCGCAGTCCATACACCGCCCGCCCTGTTCCTGGAGCTTGCTGTCAGGGAAATGTTGGTGAAACTCCTTCCAGTCGTTGACACGCTCCAGCGGTGAGCGGTCTGCTGGCAACTCACGCTGATATTCCATGAACCCGGTCGGCTTCCCCATACTCTCTTCCTTCACTCACCCTGTGCGTCTTGCTCGTCGTCGTGAATCGAATGATTAGTTGCCGCTGACGCGCGCGGCAGCGTTTTTATTGGCCTCGAAAGCGGCCATGATGGCATCCTCGCCAATAAGCCCCTCCTGTTCCGCTTGCGCAATTGCGGTGAGCATGCGTTGATAATCTCTGGGTAAGACTTTGACGAATTTCTGGCCGGCCTCATCCCAGTTGGCAAGAATCTGTAAGGCGCGCGCGCTCTGGGTATAGGCGGCATGCTGCTGCAACATCGTCCTGACCTCATCCAGGTCGCTTTCTTCCAGGGGCTCGAGTGTCACCGTCTCGAGATTACAGCGGTCACCAAAGGTGTCATTCTCATTGAGTACGTAGGCAATACCACCCGACATGCCGGCTGCGAAGTTTCGTCCCGTCTCGCCTATGATCAGCGCGCGGCCACTGGTCATATACTCACAGCCATGATCCCCCACGCCTTCTACGACTGCCCGGACACCGCTGTTGCGGACACAAAAGCGCTCGCCAGCCATGCCTCGGATGTATGCCTCGCCTGCCGTTGCGCCATAAAAGGCAACATTACCAACAATGATGTTCTGCTCCGGGACAAAGGTGGAGTCTGCTGGTGGATATAGAATGACTTTCCCTCCGGATAGGCCCTTGCCGAAGTAATCATTGGCGTCGCCTTCCAGCTCAAGGGTCATGCCTGGCGGCACAAACGCGCCAAAACTCTGCCCGGCAGAACCCTGAAAATGAAAGTGCACCGTATCCTCAGGCAGCCCTTCACGGCCGTACCGACGCGTGATCTCACTGCCTAGAATTGTTCCGACTACCCGGTTGACGTTCTGTATGGGCAGGATGGCTTTGACCTTTTCTTTCCGCTCCAAAGCCGGCTCGGCAAGGTCAAGCAGGGTCTGAATATCAAGCGAATTCTCTAGCCCATGATTCTGGGTAATTTGACAGTAGCGACCGATTTCCGGCCCAACTTCGGGTTGGTACAGAATGTCTGTGTAATCCAGGCCTTTGGCCTTCCAGTGCTCAATAGCCTGTCTGGGTTCAATTTTGTCTGTCCGTCCGATCATTTCATTCACCGTGCGAAAGCCCAGTTGGGCCATATGCTCTCGCATCTCCTGAGCAATAAAATGCATGAAGTTAACGGCATGTGACGGGTCGCCGGTGAATTTTTTGCGCAGCACTGGATTCTGGGTGGCTACTCCCACCGGGCAGGTGTCGAGATGACACACGCGCATCATGATGCAACCCAACGACACGAGTGCGGCTGTAGCAAAGCCAAACTCTTCTGCGCCGAGGAGGGCGGCGATCACGACATCGCGTCCGGTTTTCAGCTGCCCGTCTGTCTCAATCACGATGCGGCTACGTAAGTTGTTGAGCAGCAGCGTTTGATGTGTTTCCGCCACCCCGAGTTCCCACGGCAAACCCGCATGTTTAATGCTCGTTTGTGGCGAGGCGCCGGTCCCGCCATCGTGGCCGCTGATGAGCACAACGTCGGCATGCCCTTTGGCCACACCAGCCGCAATGGTACCGACACCGATCTCAGAGACCAATTTGACGCTGATGCGGGCATTGTGGTTGGCGTTTTTAAGGTCATGAATCAACTGGGCTAAGTCCTCAATAGAATAGATGTCGTGGTGGGGTGGGGGCGAAATCAGACCGACCCCAGGTGTTGAGAGCCGAACCTTGGCAATCCAGGGATAGACTTTACGGCCAGGCAGCTCTCCGCCTTCGCCCGGCTTGGCACCCTGCGCCATTTTGATCTGGAGTTCTCGCGCTTGGGTGAGGTATTCGCTGGTGACACCAAAGCGCCCTGACGCAACCTGTTTAATGGCGCTATTACGGGAGTCACCGTTCGGGTCCAGCGTATAGCGTGCTGTGTCTTCGCCCCCTTCGCCAGTATTGCTCTTGCCTCCGATGCGGTTCATGGCAATGGCGAGCGATTCGTGCGCTTCCCGACTGATGGAGCCATACGACATGGCTCCTGTCTTAAAGCGTTTGGTGAGGGCTTCAATCGGTTCCACTTCCTCAAGCGGAATGGGCTCTGGCGCGGGTTTGAGTTCCAGCAAGCCACGCAGCGTGGCCATCCGTTCTGACTGGTCGTCGATGAGGCCGGTGTATTCCTTAAAGATTGCGTAGTCATTCGTGCGACACGCCTTTTGGAGCAGGTGAACGGTACGCGGATTGAATAAGTGGAGTTCCCCATCCTTGCGAAACTGGTATTGTCCATGGACCTCGAGAGTCCGGCCACGGACCGGAATGGCGGGGAAGGCCTTGGCGTGTTGCTGCCTGGCTTCACGCGCGATTTCGGCAAGCTGAATCCCGCCCACCCGAGACGGTGTCCAGGTAAAATATTTATCGACCAGCTCCTGCCCAAGACCCACGGCTTCAAAAATTTGGGCCCCGCAGTAGGACTTAATCGTAGAAATACCCATCTTGGACATGACTTTGACCACACCCTTGACGGCAGCTTTGATGTAGCCACTGACGGCGTCAGCATAGGTAATGCTCGCCAGCATGCCCTCGCCGATCATGTCATTCAGGCATTGGTAGACCATATAGGGATTAATAGCCTGAATGCCGTAACCCAGCAGCAGACAGAAGTGGTGCACTTCGCGTGGCTCGCCCGATTCGAGCACGAGACCGACGCGTGTCCGTGTTCCAGCTCGGATGAGATGATGATGCAAGCTGGAGGAGGCGAGTAGAGCTGGAATCGGCGCATGCTTCTGATCAACGCCTCTATCCGACAGAATGAGAATGCTCGCCCCGTCGGTAATGGCCTTGTCCGCGGCTTGGAAGAGTTCTTCGAGTGCGCGCTCAAGCTCAGCTTGTTCAGCTTGTTCGGTTTGTCCGGCTTGTCCTGCTGTTGGATTGAAAAGTATCGGCAAGGCGGCGACTTTCAGTCCGGGTAGATCAACCTGGCGCAGCTTTGCTAACTCCGAATTTTTCAGAATAGGAATAGATAACCGAATCTGGCGACAACTGTCGGGCCGAGCCCCGATCAGATTGCCCTCAGGCCCGAGAGTCAGCGTTGTTGATGT
>CAUZQN010000202.1:0-5710 GCA_963581605.1 uncultured Binatia bacterium (SeqCode) | reverse complement strand
AGTGCGGGCGCAACCCGGACGAAATTTGGTCCTCACGCTAGACCTTGAACTCCAAGAAGAAGCCGAGCGTGCGCTTGAAGAGGTCGAAGGTGCGCTTGTAGTCCTCAGCGTGCATACCGGGGAAGTCTTGGTCATGGCGAACCGTCCCGCTTTTAACCCGAATTTGTTTGCGCGCGGCATTCGCCGGAGTGAATGGCGTCAATTGCTTGAGAACCCGCTGCACCCACTCACAAATAGGGCGATCCAGGGCCAATACCCGCCCGGTTCAATTTTTAAACCCATCATGGCTGCAGCCGCATTAGAAGAGGGTGTCATTACTCCGGAGACGCAATTTCGATGTCAGGGCGGGCTGCCGTTTGGTGGGCGGGTATTTCGCTGCTGGAAACGGTCCGGACACGGCAGGGTTGACCTGAAACAAGCCTTGGCCCAGTCCTGCGATGTGTACTTCTACCAAATTGGCCAACGGCTTGGAATCCAGAAGATTGCCGAATATGCGCGTCGATTTGGGTTAGGTCGGGATATTCATATTGCTCTGGGTCATGCTGCTGCGGGCATTATCCCGGATGCGGTATGGAAAAGAGACCACTTCGGTACACCCTGGTACGCGGGCGAGACTTTGTCGGTTGTCATTGGCCAGGGCTACGTCACGACAACGCCCATGCAGATGGCTGTTGCGATCGCTGCCATAGCCAATGGAGGGACAGTCTATCGCCCCATATTCGTTACACAGGTGCGAGGAGCTGACGATACGTCCATCCAGACCTATCCGCCTGAGATCGTTACTCAGGTCGATATCCGAGCCGAGCATTTGCAGACTGTACGGGACGGGATGTGGGAGGTGGTCCATGGGAAAGCTGGGACGGGGACGAGAGCACGACTGATGGATATTGAGGTGGCGGGAAAGACGGGCACGGCTCAGGTCATTAGTGGAGCGCGGGGGAGCGCAGATGACGCACCGCGCCGCTACCGTGACCATGCCTGGTTTGTGGCTTTTGCGCCGGCGTCTGATCCAGAAGTTGTTGTTGTCTGTTTGATTGAACACGCCGGCAAGGGCGGCGGAAAGGTTGCGGCTCCCGTTGTGCGCGCGGTCTTAGAGGCATATTTTCGACTCACACAGCATTCAGGCGAGGAGAGCAATGGGATTCGACCGGCGACTCATCGAGCATTTTGACTGGGTGTTGTTCTTCTTGACCGCGGGACTTCTCAGCATTGGCATCCTCGGTATCTATAGTGCAACGTATGAAGGTGCGGGGTACTCGAGTCCCTGGGTTACCCGCCAGATTGTCTGGGTGGTGGTTGGGCTTGCAGGTATGGCGCTTGCCTTCGCCATAGATTATCGTCACTTTGAGCAGTGGGCCTACGTTGTTTACGGCGCGGCGCTGTGCCTCCTTTTTCTTGTTCCCCTCATCGGCTCTTTTGGCGGAGGCGCGCGACGCTGGATCCACCTCGGGCCGTTTTCCCTGCAGCCGGCCGAGTTCATGAAAATCGGGCTGCTGCTCGTCATTGCTCGGTTTTTTAATCGCTCTGTGCCGATTGAAGGATATGGTATCCGCGAGATCCTCATCCCCGCGCTCTTTGTCGCACTCCCCGCCGGCTTGATTCTCCTCCAACCCAATTTGGGAACTACGGTGACATTAGGACTGCTCTTTTTAACGCTTACGTTTGTCTCAGGCCTGCGTCTGCGTTCTCTCGCGGTGCTGGGGCTGATAGGGAGTGGGATCCTGCCCTTTGTGTGGGCGCGCCTCGAACCGTACCAGCGGCGGCGGATGACGTCATTTCTGCATCCCGACCTTGATCCTCTTGGTGCAGGATATCACATGATCCAAGCAAAAGTGACCGTGGGGTCGGGTATGTTGTGGGGCAAAGGCTTTCTCCTGGGCACCCAAAATCGGCTCGATTTCCTGCCTGAAAAGCACACCGACTTTGTTTTTGCAGTATTAGCTGAAGAGTGGGGGTTTGTAGGAATGATCGGGCTCTTGCTCCTCTATGGAGCGCTTTTAGCGCGTCTGATCGTTATTGCACTGCGGGCGCGTGAACGATTCGGCCTCCTCATCGCCGTTGGCGTCACCGGGATGGTATTCTGGCAGCTCATTATCAATATTGGGATGAACGTTGGGGTTTTACCGGTCGTTGGCGTCCCTTTACCGTTATTAAGTTACGGCGGCTCATCCCTGTTAACGATGATGCTGGCCCTTGGCCTGGCGCTTAACGTCAGCACCAGGCGCTTTCTGTTTTGATCAGACCACGTTGTCTATGGCTTTGACAAGCTGGGCTTTGGGAACAGCGCCGACGATCTGTTCCTTGACCTCACCACCCTTAAATAATATGAGATTCGGAATACCCCGGACCCCGTATTGAGATGGGGTGCGCGGATTATCATCGACATTCATCTTCACAATTTTCAACTTGCCTTCATACTCTGCGGCGAGTTCTTCCACGATCGGCGCAATGGCCTTGCAGGGACCGCACCATGGAGCCCAGAAATCGATCAGAACCGGAACCTCAGCCTTAAGCACATCTCCGTCAAAACTGTCATCCGAAATCTGTAGAATATCGGCCATAATCTGCCTCCTCACAGCATGATCTTTTTCTTCTCATAGCAGAGAAGGCGGGCTGAACCTATCCCCTTGACACTAGCGGGCAAGCACTTTACGGGAGATGCCTATGCGGGTGTTGGTTACCGGTGCATCGGGGTTTGTTGGTGGCGCTGTGGCACGCACACTGGTGCAAGCCGGCTTCGAGGTCCGGGTGCTGATGCGACACGGTGCCGACGGGCATTTGCTGAAGGATCTGTCGGTCGAGGTGGCCAGTGGTGATATCCGTGACTACGCATCCGTACTCCAGGCCACCCGAGGGTGCAGCCAGGTCTATCATGTCGCAGCGCTGTATAAATTATGGGTACGCCACAAGCAGGACATATATACAAGCAATGTGACCGGCACAGAAAATATACTCCAGGCCGCAGGCGAAGCTGAGGTTGAGAAAATCGTATACACCAGTTCGGTGGCAACTCTTGGGTTGCCTCGCGATGGGACCCCCGGCTCAGAGGTCACACCAGTTTGTCTTGCCGACATGGTTGGCCATTATAAACGGAGTAAATTTATGGCTGAACAAGTCGTCCTCCGCTACGCGGAGAAGGGGCTGCCTGTGGTGATTGTCAATCCGAGTACGCCGGTCGGCGTGGGCGATCTGAAGCCGACGCCAACCGGAAAACTCATCGTTGATTTTTTGAATGGCAATATGCCCGGCTATGTGGATACCGGCCTCAATCTGATTGATGTTGAAGATGTTGCCCAAGGACATCTCCTTGCTGCACAGCGAGGAAAAACTGGAGAGAAATATATTCTTGGGCATGAAAACCTAACCCTGCAACAGATCCTTATGCTCTTATCCGAGTTGACGGGCCGTCCGGCTCCGCGTTTCAAAGTTCCTTATGCCTTGGCCTTAGCGGTTGCCTACGGGGATGCCGCTCTGGCGCGCTTGATACCTGGTCGCGAACCTTTTGCTCCCCCAGTGGGTGTCAAGCTGAGCAAGAAAAAAATGTTCTTCAGTCCGGACAAGGCCGTTCGCGAGTTAGGGTTACCGCAAACTTCAGTGCGTGTGGCTTTGGGCAAGGCAACTGCCTGGTTCCAGGAGTACGGCTACGTCAAAAGAGCGAAAGGGGTAGGGGATGAGGGCTGAGTCACGGCTACCTCAGCAGAATACGAGGGGCCATTGATCCTTTTAGCTCTTCTTGGTGGAATCTCCATTCTCGTTTGGCTTGGTATTTTTTTTCATCCGGCCCGCCCATGGGATTTTCAGCTTGTTGGCGAGGACCTGCCTGTAGCGGCCCCTCCTGCCTCTCTTGAAAGATGGCCGACTGTTTGTGCCCTTGTTCCTGCCAGAAATGAAGCGCTCTCGTTGCCGGCTACCCTGCCGGCTTTGCTGCAACAGGAGTATCCGGGCACTTTTTCTGTCATCGTGATTGATGACCGTTCAGCGGATGATACTGCTGCTGTGGCGCGCAGGCTTGCCGAACAAACCGGTGCGACAGACCGATTAACTGTCGTGGCTGGCACTACGCTTCCCTCCGGCTGGGTTGGGAAAATATGGGCGCTTGAACAAGGCGCTCGCACGTGCGGTTTCGGAGACCCTCTTGATTCTCTACGACCCGATTATCTCTTATTGACTGATGCTGACATTTGGCACGCGCCCGACTCGGTACGACGTTTGGTCGTGGAAAGTGAGGCATCTCGGCTTGGGCTCAACAGCCGCATGGCCCATCTGCGGTGTGTCTCTCGTCCGGAGCACTTCCTTATTCCCCCGTTTGTGTTCTTTTTTAACTTGCTCTATCCCCTACGTTGGGTGAACGATCCTCACAAGACTGTTGCCGCAGCTGCAGGCGGGTGTGTCCTGCTGTCTGCAGACGCCCTTGTTCGCAGTGGTGGATTTCACGCAATACGCGCGCACCTTATTGACGATGTGAATCTCGGACGGCGTGTCAAGCAGGCCGGCTTTGTTACCCGGCTCTCACTGAGCCACTCTGTTGTGAAGAGCGTGCGTGCGTATGAGACCGTGCGCGCTATCTGGAGCATGGTCCGTCGAACGGCCTTTACCGAACTCAACTACTCCTGGCTGCGACTCGCCGGAACCCTGTTCGGCATGGGGATCATCTTTGTCGTGCCTCCGTTGTGGTTCATCAGCGGTACCGTTACCTGCCTAGGGATATGGATTAGCGGGGCGGGTGTCTCGTGCCAGCCTGCTCTTGTGCTGATAGCAGAAGGCACTTTTGCCTGGGCGCTTATGACTCGTATCTATCTCCCTGCGGTTCGTTTTTTTGGCCTGCCTCTCGCCTGGGCTTGGACCCTGCCGTTCGCTGCTGTTTTGTATGAAGCCATGACGCTTGATTCCGCGTTTCGCTACGCAACCAAGAAGCAAATCGATTGGCGCTAGAGATGGGATCATGAAACCGCCTATCGGCGTTTTTACTGCGCTTGCCTGGGAGAGTGCGGCCGTCCGCTCTGTCCTGCGTCGGGTGCGGCGCGAAGGGGCAGGGCTGTGGAGAGGGTCAACCGGTCGGCACGACGTGATCATTGTCACTGGTGGGATCGGTCCACGCCGAACCCGACAAGCCGCTGAGCAATTCCTGGCAACTCCTCTGACAGCCGTGTTCTCTGTCGGTTGTGCTGGGGCGCTTATCCCTGGTCCAACCACCGGCCAGCTTATTCTTGCGCCGACTGTACGGATGTATGCTGAGAGGCAAGAAGGGCGCCTCAATACGTTCTCGGTGCATCCCGACCTCCTTGATGCCGCTCGAACTGCAGCGACTCATGCTGGCGTGGAAACGGCTGAGGGGTCAATATTCACTAGCCGGCGGGTACTTTTTAGCCCTGAAGAGAAACACCAGCGAGGGCGTGAGACGGACTGTATTGCGGTTGAGATGGAGAGTGGGGTATATGCCGAATTTGCTGCCGAACGGGAGCTTCCTTTTTTAGTCCTCCGAGTCATCCTTGATGCTGTTGATATGACCATTCCGCCTATGAAAGGTGTCACAACGCCAGACGGAAAGATCCATATGACACGAGCGCTTACCCACGTGCTGACCCACCCGCAGCACCTGCCTGGCTTGCTCCGGCTCAAGCGCTGTCGCGCCGGAGCAGCCGAAGCCATCGCGCGTGTATGCCGGGCGTTGTTTCCGTTGCTTAATGATGGAGATTTTATCTGATACGAG
>CAUZQN010000201.1:0-5717 GCA_963581605.1 uncultured Binatia bacterium (SeqCode) | reverse complement strand
ATTCGGCGCCGGGAGCAGACGCTTATGCAAGGCTACACGGTGAGGCAGGTTATGCAGCGCGACGTACCAACCTTTCGTGCAGAGACGCCGTTTCCAACGATTATGGATCATTTTCTTACCAGTACCCTGCCGCTGAGCTTTGTCATTAATGAGCAACGCCACCTTGTCGGGGTCATCTCCATTCACGACGTCAAGTCAACACTGCAGGACGACAGCCTGGGTCCTCTCGTGGTCGCGGCCGACTTGGCTCAGCCCCCAGATACCACAACCCGGCCGGAAGAGACCCTTGCCCGCTGTCTTGAAAAATTCGCGCTGAGTGAACAAGAATACCTGCCAGTGCTCTCGCCCGACCAACAGTTAGCAGGCGTGATCTCACAGCGAGATGTATTGGACGTGTACAATCGAGAGATCCTGCGCAATGAATATCTCGGGCTGAGTCTGCGTTCAGAAGCGATCACTGAGACGGTTCACGAGCAGGTTCGTCTCCCGCATGACTATACAGTCGAGATTGTCCAGATTCCCGCTCATCTGATTGGGAAAACCTTGCGCGAGTCACAGCTCCGTAATCGGTTTCACCTCACAGCCATAGCCATACGGCGGGGAGGATTTCACAGTCCGGATGAGTTGCCGGACCCAAACAGTCCATTTCATCAGGAAGACTATTTAGTGTTAGTAGGCCGCGCAGAACACTTGCGCCGATTGACAGACGTACCAGAGGAACAGATCGACCAGACCGGGTCGTAGCCGTATATGTGGCCGACCCGCATCGAAGAGGAAATGGGCAGCCCTCCCTAGTCTCGATGAGTCCCAGACTCGCCCCTATGTAACAATGATGACCACACGGATGACCACACGGATGACCACACGGTGGAGTACATATATTACAGCCCGGTTACACACCAGCCAGCAGGGGGTCACGATAGTATTGGCCTGTGGGGTGGGTTTGCTCGTCGGCGTCGCGGCCATTGCCTTTCACGAACTCCTGCATCTCGTACAGTGGCTCGCCCTGGGCAGTCACTCCCCTCTCAGCGTACTCCCTGACCTCGCCTGGTATTGGAAGCTCGGCCTGCCTACACTCGGCGGGCTGCTGATCGCTCCTCTAGTCTACCGCTGGGCAGTTGAGGCCAGAGGCCACGGAGTCCCGGAGGTGATGGAGGCCGTTGCCCTCCGAGGGGGGATCATACGGGCACGCGTTGCCTTGGCGAAAGCGCTGGCGTCAGCGATCACGATTGGCACAGGGGGGTCAACCGGTCGGGAAGGCCCGGTCATTCAAATCGGTTCCGCCTTAGGCTCAGCGTGTGGACAGGCCTTACACCTGTCTCCGGAACGCATCCGTACCTTGGTCGGCTGCGGCGCAGCCGGGGGTATTGCAGCAACGTTTAATGCGCCTATTGCCGGGGCGTTCTTTGCCCTAGAGGTTATTCTTGGCAATTTTTCGATCCCTACCTTCGCGCCTATTGTTCTTTCCTCGGTGTTAGCAACGGCCGTTTCTCGGGCCTACCTCGGAGACGCGCCGGCCTTCCAGGTCCCCGAGTATACATTGGTCCACTATGCAGAGGTGCCGCTATACGCCTTGCTTGGCATACTGATGGGACTCGTCGCGGTTGTTTTTACCTGGACGCTGTATAAGAGCGAAGACCTGTTCGATCAGAGCCCTATCCCGCCCCTTGCCAGAACAGCAGTCGGCGGACTGTGTGTCGGCGGGCTGCTGCTGATCGCTCCGGAGGTCTACGGCACCGGCTTTGAAGCCATGGACCAACTCCTGCACGAGACAACGGAATGGCACTTTTTAGCCCTCCTTTTTTTCCTCAAACTGATCGCAACCTGCATAACGTTAGGTTCGGGTGCATCCGGCGGAATCTTTTCCCCGTCCCTGTTTCTAGGTCTCGCCGCCGGGGGCCTCTTCGGTCAGATCGTCCACGCTCTCTTTCCTGAGTTCACGGCGACTCCCGCAGCATATGCGATGATCGGTATGGGCGCGGTAGTGGCTGGGACAACGCATGCGCCTGTGACTACCATTTTAATGTTGTTTGAATTAACTGGAGGCTATCAGATTATCTTGCCGGTTATGATTGCCTGCACCTTGAGTACAGTCACAGCGCGTTATCTCTATCCGCATTCGATTTACACCCTCAAGCTCGCGCGGCGTGGCATTTCGCTCACGCTAGGCCGGGAGGAAACAGTCATGCGCTCCTTTCAGGTCGCCGATGTCATGCACACCCCGGCCCCCACGCTTGCGGATGATGCCTCGTTTCAACAGGTTGTAGCGCGGGTCTTGAGCTCACAGGACCCGTATTACTATACGGTGGACCCGAATCAACAGCTCACCGGCATGCTGTCTTTGCACGATGTCAAGACGCTCCTCAACGAAGGCGGACTTGACGGCCTGGTTGTTGCCCGTGACATGGCGCGTCCGGTTCCCATCCTCGTATACCAGCAGGAAAGCCTCGCCGACTGCTTACGCAAATTCCGTGAGACGCAGCTCGACTGTTTACCGGTGGTAGAGGCCGAGGCCGATACGAGGATCATCGGCGTTGTCACCCAAGCTGACCTGCTGGATTTATACGATCGAGAAGTCTTACGAAAAGAATTTCTCGGCACCATGCCTGAGGCAACTCCCGGGAGCGGAGGGACGCTGGCCATGCCGGCACAATATACGGTGTTGGCCCTTGCTGCCCCAGCCGCCTTTGTTGATAAGACCCTCCGAGAGCTCGATCTCAGAGTGCGCTACGGGATAACGGTTTTAGCCATCCGCACAGAAACCTCCTCTGGGTATGAAGATCGTCTTCCCCAGCCGGATCAGCCCCTCCGCTCGGGAGACACTTTGATTCTGGCCGGCCCGCGGGAAGATATTACGCAACTCCAGCAACAGCTCCACGAGACATCCTTGCCCTCGCCTTAAGCAAGGATCAAGCAGTATTTCTCGGTATTTTCCCTGCCGGCCTGCATTCCGTTTTGCCCGACTACTCTGGATATGACAGCGGCGTTGTCGTCACAATCTGCTTGGCAAAGATTTCCGGGTCTGACGTCGGCAAGGCACACACGTGCTGCTCGCACACATAGGCCGTCACCTTGCCCTTAATCGCAATTTTGGCCTCAAGCCAGGGGATCACTTTTTGGTGCGCAGCGAGTTCACTGCCTTGTGTCACGATGGAGACGACCCGATTCGGAATGAAATGCGTCCGCAGTTGCGCCAGCAGGGGTTCAGTCGTGTCTTGTGGCGACGCCTTCACTATCGCAATCTCTTTGGGCCGGTCTAGAGAAAAGTCGAGCGCGCTGAGCATACGTGGCATACTCGTCGGACTCTTCTTCAGCTGTGAGGCGAACGCCCGGAAACACCGCTGAGCGCGCTGGCGATAGTGGTCATTGGTCGTCAACTCCGCAAGTCGGAGCAAGTTCTGAACGGCAACCGCATTGCCCGAGGGCTCCGCTCCATCATAAGACGGTTTTTCGCGCGCCAGCAGTACCTCTGCGTCATCAGCGGTGAGGAAGAATCCGCCATGCTGACTATCCCAAAAGTGTTTTTCCAGTACGGCTTGTAGAGCAATCGCCTCTTGGAGCCACGGGAGCTCGAATGTGGCTTCATACAGATCGAGCAAGCCAGCAATAAAAAACGCGTAATCATCCAGATAGGCATCTCCGTCTATTGTTGTCCCAAGCGCACTCCGGTGCAGCCGTCCTTCCTGTTTCATATGTGTCAGAATGAATGTCGCTGCACTTTTTGCCCGCTCGGCATAGGTCGGAACACCTAAGATGTACGCCCCTCGGGCAAAGGCCGAGATGGCCAGCCCGTTCCAGGACACCAAGACTTTGGTATCGGTATGGGGTGGAATACGTTTCTGGCGTGCCTGGTAGAGAATTTTCCGTGCCGTCTGGAGTTGTGCCCGCATCTGCTCAAGGCTGAGGCCTTGGGTTTCAGCCATTTCTAAGAGAGGCTGGGAAACAGAAAAAATATTTGTACCCTCAAAATTCCCTTGCGCCGTCACACCATAATGATGCTGGATCAAGCGCGTCTGCTGCGGATCGAGGAGCGCTTCGAGTTCAGCCAGCGTCCAGACGAAAAATTTTCCTTCTTCACCTTCACTATCAGCATCGGTCGCAGAGTAAAATCCGCCCCCTGGAGCACGCATCTCACGGTCAAGATAGTCGAGGATCTCACGCGCGACAGAAGCAAAATCGCCTCGTCCAGTGGCTTGATAGCCTTCAAGATAGGCAACCGTGAGCAGCGCATTGTCATACAGCATTTTCTCAAAATGCGGCACGAGCCATTTCCGGTCTGTTGAGTAGCGATGAAACCCGCCGCCGACCTGATCATACATGCCCCCGGCAGCCATGGCATCTAATGTCTTGACCACCATGTCTTGGACCTTCTGATCACCAACCCGGCGGCTATACCGGAGCAGGAATTCCAGGGTCACACTGCGTGGAAACTTCGGAGCCTTCCCAAAACCGCCGTATTGCGCGTCGAAAATTCGGGTAAATGATTCAGCGGCATGCTTGAGCACCACAGCAGTCGGACTGTCTTCGGTCGCGCTCGGAACGACCGCGGTCTCGATCCGTTGGGTCAGATTTTTTGCTACCTTGCCTATACGATCCGGATCCTTATGGTAGATCTCCTGCAGACGGGTCAGGAGCGTTAAAAACCCCGCTTTCTGACCGCGCATCCCATCCCGGGGCGGGAAATAGGTTCCGCCATAGAAGGGCTGGCGGTCCGGGGTAAGCCAGACCGTCATCGGCCATCCACCTCGACCGGTCAACATCTGTACGGCAGTCATATAAATTCCATCTAGGTCGGGCCGTTGTTCTCGGTCGACTTTCACTACAATATAGTGGCGGTTGAGATACTCAGCGATAGACAGGTCTTCAAAAGACTCCTTCTCCATGACGTGGCACCAGTGACAGGTCGAATAGCCTATGGACAGCAGGACGGGTTTATTTTCTTGTTTGGCTCGCGCAAAGGCTGCATCTCCCCACGGGTGCCAATTCACTGGGTTATGCGCATGCTGAAGGAGATAGGGGCTCGGTTCGAGGATGAGTCGATTTGTATAATGCGGACTGCCATCTTCAAAGAGATGGCGGGTCCGCGGCGTATACGTTTTTCCCTTCGCGGCAAGCGCCTCTTCAAGCTGCTGCTGCACTGCCGCCGGGAATATTTCAGTCCCAGGCAATATTTTTGGTGCCGTTGCTGCCAGGGCACTGCTAAAGAGAACAAGACTACCGATGAGAGTCCCACAATATTTGACGAACATACAGCCTCCCTGTCCCCACACTTTCCTCAGCTTGTCACGGGTAACGACAGAATAGACGGGCAAAACGTGAGCCATCATAGCACCGAACCCATTCCCAAACGTATTCCGTCCGGCATGATCAGACATGATCAGAAAAGAACACATGCTTTTTGCCGATAGACCCAACGATGGACTATACTATAAGGAATGGTGAGAGAGGTATCGCGTCCAAGAGGAGTTCTGCGGCTATGACACCCTCCAACCAGGCTCTGACGTACGCAATGGGTACGCGCTCCGGTTCCAATGTGTCCGGTACGCCAGAGCCAGCTGCTCGCTCGGTAGGTCATCCACACCTCGTTCGGAAGAAATGTGTTCGTAGGAAACCGCTCCTCTCCATCATTATCCCCGTCTATAATGAGGTAGACACAATCTGTGAGATCCTTAAGCGGGTTGCCCAAACGCCCTTCCCCAAAGAGGTCCTCGTCGTCG
>CAUZQN010000200.1:0-5748 GCA_963581605.1 uncultured Binatia bacterium (SeqCode) | reverse complement strand
GTATGCGGAGTCCAGACCAGACGCCGCCTGCGCCACAGCGTGTAGCCTAAAGAGGCAAGCAGACAGCCCAGCGCGATTTGCTGGAAAGCAATGGGCAGGCTCAGAGTTGCAAAGAAAAGGAACAGCGCCCACTTCCGGACCGGCTCCTCCCAACGCTGGGCCCAATAATCAAATTGATCAGTCACCCTTGCCTACTTGCACCCTTGCACGCCGGCTTATAAGCCGCGTTTGGTCAGAACGACTTTGACCGTCTCGGTGAGCACCCGGACGTCCAGCCACAGCGAATAGTTATAGATATAGGCCAGATCGTATTTGAGTTTATACTCTGGAGTCGTGTGGTATTCTCCATTGACTTGCGCCAGCCCGGTCAAACCGGGCTTGACCTGAAAACGCTCTGCATAACCAGGAATAGTCTGCTGAAACTCGGAGACAAATTCGGGCCGTTCTGGACGGGGTCCAACCATACTCATCGTGCCGTTCAAAATATTGAGAAGTTGTGGAATCTCGTCTATCCGGGTGGCACGCAGAAAGCGCCCGATCGGAGTCACCCGCGCATCACCATACTCCGCCAGTACGGGCCCGGTCTGCGCTTCTGCATTATTGATCATGGTCCGCAGTTTATACAGGGTGAAGGCTTTTCCTCCCCTACCCACCCGACGCTGCCGATACAATATCGGACCAGACGACGAGAGCTTCACCAAGCCGGCAGCAATGCATAAGAGCGGCAAGCTGAGCCCTAACAACAGGCCAGCAAGGATCCGGTCAGCCACGCCTTTGAGCAGAAACGCCATCTCCTCACGCGGATTTTTGAGGACCTCGACCAAGGGCACGTCATGTAACCGGAGCGAAGAAATGCGTCCAACCAGAATATCGTAGACTGAAGGCACAACCAGTAAGCGCGGCCGTTCGGAGAGCGTAGTACTCGCCGGGAAACGTAAGAGGCGATCCACAAAGGTATCCTTCCAACTCGTAGGAGACAGCAGGATGGTTTCGTCGATCTCGACTTGTCCGATAATCTGAGGGAGGTCCTCGGTATTGCCCAGCCACGGAATGCCGCGTTCTTGGGACGTTTGACAACCCGTGTCTGGCAAGCCGACAAGCCCCACAATGTCTAAGCTCGGAAACGGTCGCAGATCAGTCAGACTGTCGAGAAACATGCGGACGTCCGCCACTGTCCCCACCAGCAGAACCCGCAGAGGCCCGGACTGCCCTAAGCGATGGCTTGCCCACACACGCAGCCCGACAACGCCAAGCGTGTTAAACATCCAAAAAATCACGAGAACTGAGCGAGGAAAAGACAGGTCGCCGCGAAAGAAATACCAGGCCGCGGTTGCCACTAGCTGGACCCCCAGAGCGGCTGCCACCCGTAAAACGAGGCGGGCACGTTGGCTCAGCAGGGACAAATCATAAAAGCCGAAAAAGTACAGCAGAGCAACCTGAGTGCCCAGTAAAAACAGCCAGGGATGGCCGACCTCGCCAAAACGCGAGGCAGGCAAGAAGTCCGCAGTCAGAGGGAACGGCAGGTAGACGCGGAAAAAGAATGCACCAATATACGCCATGCCGGCCCAGCTCAGATCCGCACAAACCAGCGCCATCAGAACCGCTTGATCGTTGCGCTTCCTGCGCCCCCGGCCTTGGATATAGGCAGGGTGTCCGGGCGCTTCGGACGGGAGCACGGGTTTCACAGCGCCTCACTCATATGACATGACCTGCACGACTTGGGGAATCGTGCGTACACCGTCTGACGGGAAAAGAGATATTTGTGCTTCCAAAAATAATAGATAAGTCCCCCGACATGTTTCCAGCCAAGGCGTGAAAGCGCGGAGCGTGCCACTCGCCGTTCTGCATGCGTCACACGAGCCTGGGGATGATACACCACCCGCCAGCCGGCCTGGTACATGCGCAGACATAAATCAATATCCTCAGGACCGTAAAAGATGTTTTCGTCTAGCAGTCCCACTTCGGTGAGGGCAGTGCGTCGGATCATTTGGCACGCACCAATGACGTAATCAACCGCGCGCGTCGTATCATGCGCCCAGTCTGCCAGCTCGGCTTCGCGAGCAGCTTGCCGAGTCAGGGCCGAAGGGAAACGCCGCCCTAATTTATCCAGCAGCGTCGGGAAAAGGCGACACGAGAGACATAAGTGGCCGTCGGCATCAAGAAGTTGTGGTCCACACAAACCAACGTCTGGTCGTATATCAAGCAATCGAACCAGGTGATCTAAGGCAGTCGGATGGATAATCGTGTCATCATCCAAGATCAACACATACTCCCCGCATGCCAGGCGCAGCCCTTGGTTCCGCGCCGGCGCAACACCACAGTTCCGGGCATTCTTCACCAGCTGGACCTGGGGGAATTGGTGGCTGATCATTGATACGGTCTCATCTTGTGAGCCGTTATCAATGACGATCACCTCGTGTGGAAAGCTCAGTCCGTTTGGTAGGGATGTTAAACAATGCTCAACTTCCGGAACGGAATTCCACGTCAGAATGACGACTGAGACCTTAATCATTGGATCATTGGCTCATTGTGCCGATGACGACCAGCTCTTGGTTGAACGAAACGGCCGATACAGTGCATAAAAATTCGTGCGCCGCAGGAGCGCCCAGGCCCACAATCGCGCCACGCACCGAATACCCAGGACCAGCACCACCAGCCCATATTCGCGTACGTGAATCTGACCCAAGAACTGGGACCACGGATATGCGGCAATCGGTCCTTGGGCGAGCAATCCGTAGTGCTGGCGACGAATCTGTATTTTTCCGCCTTCCATACGCACCCGCTCGGCGAAATAATCGCGCCACGTTTGAGGCAGGACAAAGAAGACGCGCGCGCGCATTTCTTTGAAGACGTACTGTTTTCCAACTGCAACCGTAAGCCAGGCGTCTTCCAAGAGCAAATCCTCGGGCATAGGACTAGTGAATGCACCTCTGCGGATCAAAAAAAGCCGTCCACCAACATTGCCGAAGTTAAACCGATATGGCAGGGCTCCCATACGACTCCACAGACTCGCGCCCTCTTCGAGCGTCGGCACTTCGCGCGCAGCAACAAGCTGCAGGCTCGGCTCCGGCTGGAGTCGTGCATACAAATGAGAGACAGCTTCCGACTCAAGACGTACGTCGGCATCACAGAAGAGGAGCGCCTCACCTTGGGCCCACTGCCATAACGCGTTCATAGCCTTAGGCTTCCCCCGCCAGCTCGCCAACAGGACGACACAGCTCACCCCTTCAGCCTTCAGCTGCCGCTCTTGGGGCGGACAGACATCGGCGGCAGAAAGGGAAAATTCCTGAAGAGCAATGTTGGCGCGAGTACAAAAATTGCGCACGGCACGAAGCGGCGCTCCCGGTTGGTCCGGCCCGGCCCCGTTAATACAGATCACTATTTCTCGGACACAGCCGGACGGCAGCCGAGATGAGCGGCAGGCGGCAAGCAGGCTGTCCAACATAGGGTCCAAGCCGGGTTCATCCGCCCGACACGGGATGACCACACTGATGCTGAGCCGTCGCTTATCCGTCATGCTTATCCCTCATGCCTATCCCACCCAAAGCAGACCTTAGTCATATGCCAATAGCGTCGAGCCTCAGTCGTATGCGGCGCATCTCCGTGTCGCGCCCACAGCCAGTGGTAATTGCTTTTGTATAAGAAAAGACTCCCTGCGAGAAGACGAAACCCCCACATCGCCAGTGGCCCATGATGCTTACGTAAAAAAATCTGCTCTGCTCGAACTATCTCGCCCTCACGGTGCTCTGCCCAGCGCTGCGCGCCACTCCGGTTGCCATGGTGGGTAACGGCTACCTCAGGGAAATACAACACCCCATAGCCGTGCTGTCGCATACGGTAACATAAGTCCATATCTTCGCTGTACAAAAAATAATCCTCGTCAAATCCGCCCACTTCGGTGAGCACAACTTGAGGACAGAGCAGAAAGGCCCCCATCGCCCAGTCCACATCTTCCGTTTGTGTGCCACTAAAGAGGTTGTCCTGCCGGCCGGATTCCCAGTGTTGCATGTCGAACCCAAGAGCGGCGCAATTCTGCCGAATCAGACCCGACAGAGACAGGAAACGGCCACACGAGGGCTGTACGGATCCGTCGCTGTTCAGCAGGCGCACGCCAAGGGCGCCAATAGTCGGACGGCACCGGAGGGCGGTGAGGGCCGCATCTAACGTCCCATGCGGAACAATCGTGTCGGGGTTGAGAAACAGGACGTAGTCGCCCTGGGCTTTTTCTAGACCCCGGTTTGCCGCCCGCGCAAAACCAAGATTCGCCCCGGTTTGGATGAGATGCACTGCCGGAAAGAGGTGCTGTATCTGCTCCACACTGTCATCTGTTGAGGCATTATCCACCACAATAATTT
This sequence comes from uncultured Binatia bacterium (SeqCode), assembly GCA_963581605.1. Classification (GTDB taxonomy): domain Bacteria; phylum Desulfobacterota; class Binatia; order Bin18; family Bin18; genus Bin18. Next base: position 1,393 of record CAUZQN010000200.1, on the reverse strand, counting down.
CCATATCACCGGCGCTGGGAGCAGACCTCAGGCTCTGGAGACAACGGAGAATGTCCTCTCGGCCATTCCAATTCACAATCACAACGGATAAGTCCATGCGACGCCCTGCCTCAGCTCCCTCAATTCACTCGACGCCAGCTAAAATTGACCCTCTCAAGCTGGGGAGCTGTCTCTTGTCCGGATATGAGAAAGAACGCCGGTTCATTTGGCCCGATCTGAAAAGCGTTTTCAGGCACCAGAAGAGAAAACCGCTCTTTCTCTTGTGGACCGAGAAAACACGGCATAACGTCTTGAATCGTGCCATTGATGGCGACTGCCAGGATGTCCTGCTCTGCCGCTCGTTCGGCCCCAGCAGTCAGCGTTCCCGTTATATGGGCGGGCACGAAGCGCACGGGGGATTGTACATCAAATCTCTGCTGCGTGAGGTCAAGCCTTGCGTGGAGCGGGCTCGCTCCGGCAATCGAGAGCTGCTGGACTGATCGGCCAATCAAGGCCTGATAACGGCTCTTGGTGAAGACCCGACTGGCCTGTTTCCCATTCTCAAATAGGGCCAGTTTCCGGGCAAGGGACGATTGAAGCGGGGCGAGAGACGAGGGTAGCTCGTCGGACGCAACTCGCTCGCTGTCAGAGTCAAATATGTCCGGAGGAAAACCCTTCATGTGAGCGAGAAACGCGGGCTGCGTCTGCGGGAGTCGGCGACACGGTTCAGCCGGTGCTTCAAATGTCGGCAGTTGCGCAGGAACGCCCAGAGCGGATCCTGTTTGCTGGTACAGTTCAGACGCATGGCGACGAGAGGAAACCCCAAAAATTTGGAGCTGCGGCGGCTGCCCGGATCTTCTCCAAGGGAGCACATACTCGAAACCAGAGTGGAGGAGCGCAGGCGTGTAGTGTATACGCACGACGTCCGGACGATCCATATTTGGCGCGCCGGTATGGATCAATTTTCCGTTCTCAAAGATAAGGATGCGGGCTGCCGGCTCCGCATGCGTCAGGTCAGCCGCCCACCCGGCAAGGACAAGCTGGTCTGCTCGCACCTCGATCTTATCGACGTAGCCCCGCACGGTCTGGGACAGGATCGGTATGACAGCTTGATCAGAACAAATGATGGGACAGGAAGAGACAGCCGGACCACGAGGCTGCCGGGTCGGTTCGATGCCGAGCATGGCGGCGATAGTCGGCACGATGTCAACAACACTGATACGATGGTCGCTGACCAGACCGTTTTTCTGAAAGGGTGCTTTGATCAAGAGTGGAATACGCAAAATATCAGCAACATGCGATCCGCGCACGGCCCGCCGAGTCTCATTCGGCCAGAAACTGACCCCATGATCCGCCGTCACAACAATCAACCCAGGGTCATACAGCTGTACTTCTTGCAAACGCTTCATCAGCT
>CAUZQN010000199.1:0-5749 GCA_963581605.1 uncultured Binatia bacterium (SeqCode) | reverse complement strand
TCCCGCCGCCTACGATTTGTCCAACCAGGAGCCGTTGCAGATCGGCTTCGGGCAGCACGACTATTTTCGTGGCCGCCTCTGCGATCTGCGGCTTTATCGCGGTGCGCTGAGCGCGGCGGAAATCGCGGTACTGGGCAAGAGCGGATAACGGTCGCTAACGGTCTGCGGGATCGAGGATATTGTCGCCGTCGGCTCCGGTCTTCTGCCGAAAGTAAGCGCCGCTTCGCTGAGAAATTCCGCCGGCTTTACGAGCAAGGAGCCAGTAGCATGCGGCTCTGGCGGTATGCGGAGTGTTGGTGTCGCTGGCGGAGGGCGGGGCTGACCGGACTGGTGTCACTCAAAGGAGGACTGCGAAGGGTCGTAATAGCTACCACTCTGCCGGGGACACCACCATGGCGCTCGTCGGGAGCGCCTCCCTTTGCGCGACCGTATGCCTGGGTTTCTATTCTATCTACGCGCCTTCTATCAATCGCAGCCCACAAAAAAAATAGTGGCAGACGTACGTACGCATCCTGTTCGAGGCGGTGCGCCAAGAGAGCGCCGTAAGAATCGTTGGTGTGATTGAAAAACGTGCTCAGGAAGCGGACGTCACCAGCTTCACCTGTGGAGAGCCTTCACCCCCCAATCCGCTCAGCCCTCGAGTCTGCGGTGGGTCGGGTTCGTTCGGAAAGATAGGCGATCACGTCCGTGGCCGCGGTTTGTGCCGCTGCTGTGCATGAGTTGATCCCCATCCCATCGAAACCGTTGCCAATCACGTACACGCCGGAAAGAGCCGTGAAAGCAGCCCGCGCCCGTTCAAGTCGATCCTTGTGCCCCACGGCGTACTGCGGAAGCCCGCGTGAATGGAGAAAATACGCTTGATGTGCTGGCTCCACACCAATGCCCAGAACGGACTTCAAGTGTCGTTTGGCGGCGTGGATCACATCCTCCTCGGACCGCGTCCGGACCCCGTAATCCCTCGCTCCCCCGACGATCACCTGCAACAACACATGACCCTCCGGAGCCCGGTGCCCCGGATAAATGGAGCTATTCCACAATACGCCCAGCACATCGCCCGGTTCTCGCGCCGACAGAAGATACCCAAAACCATCTAAAGGATGGGCCACGTCGGATGCGCGATAGCCCAGCGCCACCATAGCGACCGGTGCGTGCTCGACTTCCTCGCAGTGCTCCAATATGGCGGGGTCCCACTGACCCAACAAGCGCCCAGTCACATCGGCAGAGACCGCGGAAACGACCGCATCATACACCGCTGTAGGGTCGCCGGAGTCTGTCTGCAACGACCATCCATGCTCCACCCGAGTTAACGCTCGCACCGGCGCATTCACATGAATTGAGTCTCCCAGTGCCTCCCGCAATGCATCCACCAACACACTTAGCCCCTGCCGAAACGACACATAGGTCGTCTGATTGCTGGCATCGCTATCGGAAGCCGCTGGCGACTTTCGTTGCCCACGCTTCCACAGGGACCACATGATGCTCTTGTCCCGGAGCTCAAGGCCCTTGAGCTCCGGCAGCGTCGCACGAACACTCAATCGTTCCGTCTCACCCGCATACACCCCGCTGACGAAGGGGCTCACCAGCAAATCGAGCGCTTCCGACCCAAAGCGCCGGCGAACAAATTCTGCGACAGATTCATCGCGCTGGTTCTTGCTGCGCGCGATAAATGGCTCAGCGAGCACGCGCAGCTTTCCGCCCCACGTCAGCAAGTCACTCTTGAGAAATTCAGCCGCGCTGGTGGGAAAAGTGCGCAATGCGCCATCTGCCAAGACATACCGACGCCGATGGGTGCCGTCGCCAGCAATCAGCTCGTCGGTCAGTCCCAGGCGATCCACCAGGTCCAGCGTGGAAGTGTTTCTATTGATAAAACCGGTCGGCCCCTGCTCGATCACATACCCATCCGTGCGGCGGGTCTGGATCGCACCTCCCAGCTCGGGCCCCGATTCGAAGAGGTCTACGCGCAATCCAGTGACGGCTTGCTTGAGATCATACGCACAAGCCAGTCCTGAAATTCCACCACCGATGACGGCGACCCGACGCATCAACCACTCCTCCTTTCGCTGATTCTTCCAATAGGGTCCAGAACGACAACAGGTACCCACGTGTCAGGTTCTACGCAAGTGCCTGAGACAGAAGGAGGTTGCTTGTCGTAGCCCGGACGTTGGCTTCAACTAACTCTGGGGTTGTCTGGGATAAGTTCCATGTTGATCAAGGACATAGGGTCAATACTCCCGACATCCAGATCGGCACCAAACGGAAGAATCCGCCCTGTCTGAAGTTAGAGAAGCATCCCAACGCCATCAAGCGGGCCCTCCACTACAAGGAGTTGCTGGATTCCGGGCAGGTGGACTCTCAGGGCGAATTATCGCGGCTCTCCGGCACGCCCCGCACCACGATTTCGGCCTACCTGCGTCTCCTCGGGTTGGATGAGGAGCTCCGTGCAGAGGCCCTGAACCTGTCGGACGAGGACGAGAGGGTCGCCCGGCTCACCGAACCCCGTCTCAGACACCTCGTGGGCCTCCAGCCAACAGAGCAACTCAGGCAGTTCCGGGCCCTCCTGGACGCCACGGAGCCCCACGAAGCCTCAAGGAGGGTCAGATGACGGCCCCGACTCCAGTCCTGAGGATTTCGGCAGAAGAGGCCGGGGTCCCGGACACCCCTGGCACATGATACACCACAAGCCCTCTCAAAACCAGCCCGAAATCCTTGACCAGACGATCGATAATACCCTGTATAAACACTATACGTTTCGATCGGAGTCGTATATCCGTGGCGCGGAACGGGCAGAATCACACGAAGCACTTGTAGCTGTCCGAAAGAGCCGAGTACTTGGAGAGCACATGAACCCAATCCTTGCGGAGGACAGCATGAGGAAAAATTCACATCGTTCAGCGATCATGTTGGTGACAGCATTGGCATGCTTGCTTGCTTGTCGCAGCAGGTAGGGCGAACGCGGGAATCACTGTGATCGTTCCAGTAAATGTGACGAATTTACACCAAGAAGTGATTGGGGGTAGAGTGATTATCCTTTTTTTCGATTCTGCGCTACCGGCTGAGTCAGCAACCGTTAGCGGCAGCCCCGAGCTCGGGCACCCGGGCGCTGTCGTTGGCTGGGGTTATAGTCATCTTGGCGTTGTCGATCGTTCTTTCGTCGGGAACTGGGCGGTTGAAGTTGAGCAACCTACAAGTGCTACCTTCATCCTACCCGGATTGTACATACCTCCCCAGCAAGACCGTAGCATTTTTGACGCTACCCATTACAGAATTTCTCTGCGTCTTGTTACCGCGCAGGATGGACAGACGGCGCCGTGTGAGCCCAACAGAGATTACGGGAACTCCATGCCCCCTCATTGCAACCAGTCGGCGTATGCAATGCGAACGTACGAGATACAGGAAGGTCCAATATCAGATCTAGTCCCGCAGTAATCAGTTCGCACGTACCAACCACGGAAAAATGTCCAGGCGTTACCCAGGTCTATTCGCGACGTCGCCTACAAGTGGAAGGGATTCACTCATGAAGAGAATCACCATAGTTCTCGCTTTGGCCGCATTGGTCCAGACCGAAGGTGCTTTGGCCGCAGCGGTCCAGACCGACCCGGAAGCATCAATTGATGAGGTCGTTCTACTTGCTCCCGAGTTTCAGGCCGACGGTGGCTGGGAAACCCTCCGGGCTCCCGAGTTTCAGGCCGACGGTGGCTGGGGTGAAGGCGGAGACTGGGATGGAACAGAGGAAGAGGAGTTAGTCGAGGAAGAAGAGGCGTTTGGGGAAGAGGCGGAAGAGGAAATAGCTGAGGTTGGGGAGGAAGAGGGAGGGGGAGAGGGAGAAAGGAGGGACAGATGACGGCCCCGACTCCAGTCCTGAGGATTTCCGCAGAAGAGGCCGTGGTCCCGGACACCCCCGGCTGATACACCACAATTCTTTTCAAAATCAGACCGAAATCCTTGACCAGACGATCGATAATACCCTTTATAGACACTATACGTGCGGACGGGAAGGCCCTTTACGGGGACCACTTTACCACCGATGGTCACCGGGCCTTTGCCAGCGCATTCACCCGTTGGTATCGGTCCGGTGGAGCAGAAGCGTCGCATTAGTTATGCTGCGGCTCTGTTATTATAGCCTGTTAATACTCTTGTGCGCTCCACTATTGCTGATTGACCGGCTGAGCTTGTGGGAAGTTATGCGGCTGATGCTGGTCGTTCTGGGGTTGGGGTGGTTCTTGTGGTGCCGCCGGGACGCACATCGGTATGATTTCAGGCGTGAAATAACTCAAGAATTCTAATGGGCTGTCGACTGTCATACCATCTGGGCCACGTCAATATCCAGAATACGATGATCTATGCCCGCATCACGGATCACAGGCGGGAGCAGATCTATCGGGAGTTGGAGCAGAGCCCGGAGATCGTGAGGTGTGAGAATAGAGGGGACAAACCTCATCTCAGGTCTAACCATAGGAGAGAGATCACATGAAATCCCTGAAACAGCATCTTGCATTGACACTCAGCATTATTGCCTTATCGGTGTTCGCCTACTCCTCCGTAGGATACGCGGGTCTGTTTGGCGGAGACATTAATGTGAAGTTCAACCGAAAGGTGCCTTCCGAAGTCAATCTTGGCAATATAAACCGGATTGCCATCGTACAGATAGACGGAGACCGCGATCGTCGAATCGACGATCGGATGTTGGTTGGTGTATGGGGTTGTCAGGAGGCTGGGATGGACAATTAAAAGAAACACCCCGATTTGAGCCCATAGCCAGACGCTCAACCGGGGTGCATTTTTAAGGAAAATACAAATGGAAAAAGACTTTACCTTTTACCCAAGTACATACTCCAGCCTCAACTGTCTGACTGCAGACCAGGTAGAAACCTACAACCAGGATGGCTATCTGAAAAGCATACCGCTCTTTGATGCAGACCAAGTGGCGGCGAACCGGGCATACTTTGACGGCCTGCTTGATTTTGCCCTTGCTCAAGGAAAAAGCAGCTACTCAATCAGTGGTTCACACGTGGTGTATGGCGGGGTTTATGACTTGGTCACAAGTCCGCAAATCCTCGATCTGGCCGAAGACCTCCTCGGTCCTAATTTTGCCGCCATCGGGGCCCATTACTTTTGTAAATTGCCGCACGACCCCAAAGTAGTATCCTGGCACCAGGATTTTACCTACTGGCCCGTGGACCGGGCAAAGGTGATAACCATCTGGGTGGCGATAGACGATGTCGACCGAGAGAATGCTTGTATACAGGTAGTGCCGGCATCCCATCGTCATGGTCTGCTGCCGTACCGCGAAAGCGACCCCCAGGAGAACAATGTCTTGAACCAGACCGTGGACAATATCGAACATTACGGCACCCCGGATTGTCTTGAACTGAAAGCCGGGGAGGTTTCCATCCATTCCTGCCTGCTGCTGCATGGCTCGGACGCCAACCATTCGGACCGCAGGCGATGTGGCATCGGGATCCGCTATGCAACAATCGATGTCCGTGCCGATGAGACCTTGCAGGCTAAAGGAATACTCTGCCGTGGGACGGACTCCGAACGCAATTGGGCGGACCCACCTCGGCCGACTTTTGATCCCTGAGAGCGTAATCAGAGGGGAAGGCTTGCATCCAAAGGTTAAGTCCTTGTAACAAAGAATGCCAAAAGGTCTTCGGATTCTCTTTGATAATACATCACTGTTGTCCAAGACAAGGTTTAAGAATGTGAGTTGAGGCCCTCCGAGATGTGTTGCATGTTGTATTGTGAGAGC
>CAUZQN010000198.1:0-5775 GCA_963581605.1 uncultured Binatia bacterium (SeqCode) | reverse complement strand
ATAGCGATGGCCTGTATGGGCCTCGGCATTTTGTACCAACACCGTCGTGAGGCAGCAGCCACTCTCCAGCAAGGGGAAGCCCTCCTGACTCTCTCCCACGAACACGGCATCCCCACGCCTGTGGGAGGGGGCAACCCCTTGGTAGGCTGGGCACGCGCCGAGCAGGGGCAAGCTGTAGAGGGCATCGCACAGATGCGCCTGGGGCTGCAACTGCATACCGACAAACAGCCGTTATCCCTATCGTTTTGGATGAGTCTTTTGATGGACGCGTATCGAAGAACCGGCCAAGTAGAAGAAGGGCTCGCGCTCGTGCAGGAAGGACTCGGTCTCGTAGAACGGACCGAGGAACGTTTCTTCGAAGCCGAGCTGTATCGCTTGCAGGGGGAGTTACTCTTGCAACAGTCACCACACGAGCCGTCTGACGGGGAGGCGGCGTTGGCCAAAGCGCTCGCCGTTGCATGCGGGCAGGAAGCCAAGTCATGGGAACTCCGGGCTGCCACGAGTCTGGCACGGCTGTGGCAGCAGCAAGGCAAGACAACCGAAGCCCACGATCTGCTCGTCCCAGTGTATAACTGGTTCACCGAGGGTTTTGATACAGCAGACCTCAAGGATGCCAAATCGCTGCTCAACGCGCTATCGAAGGAGCAGTAGTGGGCTGAAGACATGTGTCTATGATTCCAGCAGTCTTTATTGTTTGCTTAACCAGAAGCGTCTTGTCCCGACCTGATTCAAATGTGTATGGTAAGGTAAAAATATACACATTAGATGGGGAGGCACGTCATGCGTACGAATATCGTCATTGACGACCAGCTTATTGCTGATGCTCAACATATAACAGGCATCAAAACAAAGAGAGCGGTCGTCGAGGAAGCCCTGAGACTGTTGGTGCGGATTAAGGGCCAGGAGGAGATCAAGGCTTGGCGAGGGGAATTGCCGTGGACGGGTGATCTGGAGGCCATGCGTACGGACAAAGAATCATGATCCTCGTGGATACGTCCGTGTGGGTTGCGTACTTCAATGGGCAATCCTCTGCCCGCACCGATGCTTTAGACGATTTACTTGGCGTACAAGAGATCATCGTTGGTGATCTTATTATGACCGAAGTTCTCCAAGGTTTTCGCTCAGACCGCCACTTTCGCCAAGTCCTGCGACTGCTCCAGAGCTGTCCCATCGTTACAATGGGCGGTCCTCAGCTCGCTGTACGGAGTGCCGAACAGTACCGGGCCTTACGTCGACGTGGGATCACGGTTCGAAAGACGATCGATGTCATCATTGGGACCTATTGTATTGTCAACAGCATTCCTCTACTCCACGCAGATCGAGACTTTGATCCTCTGGCCCGGCACTTCGGGTTAGTCTCGGTTCTCTAGCGTGAAGATGTTTGAACTCTGAGACTGCAAGAACGCCCGTCTATTTCTTTTGCGATTCCCAAAATCGATCAGATGCATTTTTTATCTGATCACGGAGTTTAATCAGCATCTCGCCATTGCCGTACAGAATGAACACCGTGGCAGAAACTGCGCCGACAATAAAACCAAACCAGAACATCAGTCATACCTCCTATATCGCGAGAGCCTTACTAGCATCCACTATCTTGGGGAGCGCCCCCCCAGCCTTTGCTTGGATGAAATCTGCAATGGGCAGCGTCAAGTTAGTCTGTTCTAGATTAATCTCAACCACCTGCGCTGTACAGGAATCAGTTCTTGTATCTTTTCTTTTGTCCTGCCCCTTGTCCTCTCTGTGCGTCCGCCGTTGTGACTATCTCTTTCTCGTGGAGGAAATTGGTCACGATGTCAAGAAAGACGAAAGGCTGATCTAAGAAAATATGATGACCGGCGCCGGGGATTTCGACACCGTGAGCCTGTGGACATACCTGTACGATCTGGCCCAATTTTTCTTGCGAGAGATTCTTGCTGTTCTGCCCACGTAAGAAGAACGTGGGGCAAACGATAGTGGGCAGTAGCGGGGTGAGGTCACACGGCTGGCGGATCATGGCCGCGCGATCTCCTTTGAGGTGCAGGTTGCCGTCCTCGCCAGGTTGCACGCTATGGTGCGCAATGTGGCGCAGGAGATCTGCAGTCGCCTGTGTGTCTGCGGGAAGAAGACGAAAGCGATTATGCAGGTCCATCTCATCTTGATAAATCGGCGGTGGCAGGGTGCGCAGCAGACGCATATACCGGCTCTGCCGCAGCTGGGGGCCGATATCCACAATAATGAGGGCACCTAGAGTTGGCGCATGCGCAGTCGCATAGCTCAGCGCAATGAATCCACCCAAAGAATGGCCCAAGAGGCTGGGCGAGTCGAGCTGCAGAGTTGCGATGACGGCTTCGAGATCAGCCACATAGTCCTGGATTTCATAGGCAGGCGGTGTGATCCAGGAGCTGTCTCCGTGGCCTCGCAGGTCAAAGGCAAGAACGCGGAACGTCCGGGCCAAGCTGGGTGCAATGTGATCCCACCAGTGAGCGTGGGCTGAGCCGCCGTGCAGCAAAATAAGGGGAGGGTTGGCTTCCTCTCCCCACTCAAGATAGTGCAGGCTGGTTCCATTCACGTCGATAAATCGACTGTGGCCGCTATTCATAGCGTAAGGCCTCAATCGGATCGAGCCGAGAGGCTTTATAGGCCGGATAATAGCCAAACAGAATACCGACTATGCCCGAGAAAACAAATGAACCGACTATGGTGACCGGGGATAAGAGGCTGGGCCAGTGTGCGACCGAGGCGACAAGTTGGGCGCTGGCCACACCCAGCAGGATGCCGAACACGCCGCCTAACAGGCTGAGCGTTGCCGATTCTACCAAGAACTGCAACAAGATGTGTTTGGCCTTGGCCCCAACGGCCATGCGAATCCCAATTTCCCGAGTCCGTTCGGTCACGGACACCAAGAGAATATTCATAATGCCAATACCGCCGACCAGCAGGGCGATTGAAGCGACCGACGCGAGCAGGATGGTCATGACTTGGCTCGCGCTGGCAGAGGCATCCGCAATCTCTTGGAGATTGCGCACCCGAAAGTCGTCGTCCTGCTTGGGCCGCAGATGGTGACGGGCTCGGATCAGGCTGCGAATTTCGTCTTCAGTCTCCGTTGTCTGGGTTGCGCTGCGAGCGGAGACCATAATGTAATCCACAACTCCAAGGATTTCCGCTCCAATGAGTTTTCGCTCTGCAGTAGAAAAAGGCACAATGATCGTATCGTCTTGATCCGACCCCCAGCCGGTCTGGCCTTTTGTAGACAAGATGCCGATGATCCGACACGGCATATCCTGGATACGAATAGACGCGCCAATAGGACTTTGACCCAAGGCAAACAGATTTTGGACTACGGTTGCGCCAAGTACGCATACCCGGGCAGCGGTCCGTTCTTCTTGTGGCGTAAAAAAACGACCTTCCGCAAGCGGCCAAGCGCGCACGTATGGATAATCGACATTGACGCCTTGCACATCGGTGCTCCAGTTTTCGCGGCCGGCAATAACCTGCATCTTACGTCGCTTAATATAGGTGACCGCTGCGACAGACGGGCATTCGCGAGCGATCGCTCGGGCGTCTGAAACGGTGAGCGAGGCGGCGCTGCCATCCCCGGATCGTGCCCCTCGCATGACTGTTGAACCAGGCCGGACGACAACGATATTCGTCCCCAGGCTTTGAATGCGGTCCTGTATGAACGCGTCGGCGCCTTGACTGATCGCAACCATGGCGATCACCGCAGCGACGCCGAAGACTATGCCCAGCATGGTCAGCGTCGAACGCAAGGGGTTCCGCCGTAACGAACGAAAGGCGACCCGGAGCGTCATCAAAAAGACAGTCAGCGACATCCTATAGAGCCTGTAGAGCCTGTACGTCCTGTATATTTTGGGAGTCTTGCCGGGTTTGCTGGTCGGCCCATGCTTCTACTATGCCAGCCGCGCCAATGACAAGAAATCCCACACCGACTATGCAGTACTCTAAGGGACGCTATAATACGGCTATCTATGGATAAGAAAACGAAATTTAATGTCTGGTATCTTTTTATCGCGCTGTGGGGAGTCGTTATTCTGCATGGCGTGTGGATGCAGGCCACGCGCATTGAACGGATTCCTTACAGTCAGTTTCAGACTGACTTGATTGAGGGACGGATTGCTGAGATCCGCATTACTGAGAATTACATTCAGGGTACATGGAAAGAGCCTGAAGAGGGACATTCCAGCCAGTTTATGACGGTGCGGGTGGAATCCGACTTGGCCGATCAACTGGCATCCCAGGGCGTCCTTTTTGCCGGAGAGATCGAGAGCACCTTTGTCCGCGACATCCTCTCCTGGGTTCTGCCCGTGCTGCTGTTTTTTGGCGTCTGGCTGATTTTTATGCGCCGTATGTCTCAAGGCGGCGGCATCGGCGGGGGCTTGATGTCGATTGGGAAGAGTAAAGCCAAGATCTATATGGAGCAGGATGTCGAAGTGCGCTTCTCCGATGTTGCGGGGGTAGACGAAGCCAAAATCGAGCTGCAAGAGGTGATTGAGTTTCTGAAGACTCCGGAGAAATTTAGCCGGCTGGGCGGGAGAATCCCGAAAGGTATTTTACTCGTCGGACCGCCGGGGACCGGCAAAACACTGCTGGCCCGAGCGGTTGCCGGGGAAGCCGGAGTTCCGTTTTTTTCTATCAGCGGATCGGAATTCGTTGAGATGTTCGTGGGCGTAGGCGCCGCACGGGTACGCGATCTATTTAGCCAAGCAAAAGAAAAAGCGCCGTGTATCATCTTTATGGATGAATTGGATGCCCTGGGTAGAGCACGTGGTATGGGCCCCGTTACGCATGAGGAGCGGGAACAGACCCTCAACCAGCTTTTGGTCGAAATGGACGGCTTTGACCAACATGCCGGGGTTATTCTGGTGGCCGCCACCAACCGGCCAGAGATTTTGGATCAAGCCCTCCTGCGGGCCGGGCGTTTTGACCGCAATGTTGTGGTTGACCGGCCGGACAGAGTCGGCCGCCTCGCCATCCTCAAGATCCATGCCCGAGCGGTGCCGTTCGAGGCGGAATCCGACTTAGAGCTTGCTGCCGCTATGACCCCGGGTTTTGTTGGTTCAGACTTGGCTAATATCGTGAACGAGGCAGCGCTCCTCGCCGCGCGCCGGGGCAAGGACACGGTGGGCTTGCCCGAACTCCAAGAAGCGGTCGAACGTGTCATTGCCGGGATCGAGAAGAAGAACCGGGTCTTGGGTCAGACAGAAAGGGAGCGTGTCGCCCATCATGAAATCGGCCATGCTCTGGCGGGCATGTCGCTACCCGGATCGGATGAAGTGCATAAGATCTCGATCATTCCACGTGGGGTGGCGGCGTTGGGGTATACGTTGCAGTTGCCGAACGAAGATCGATTTCTGATGACGAAATCCGAGTTGGAAATTAAGATCGCCGTCTTACTAGGGGGACGTGTGGCAGAGGAGCTGATCTACCACGAGGCCTCGACCGGGGCGCGGGACGATCTGCTCAAGGCTACCGATATTGCTAAGAATATGGTTAAAGCCTATGGCATGAGCGACAAGCTTGGCCACCAGAGCTTTGATCAAGAGCAGCAACCCATGTTCCTACAGAACGGCCAACCCCATGGTCCGGGCGATTATAGTGAAGAAACCGCGCGGGAAATCGATGCCGAGGTGCACCGTATTATTGATGAGCAATACGTGCGTGTCACCGCGCTACTGGGCGCTCAGCTGTCCATACTGCGCCAAGCCGCCCAGGTGCTTTTAGAGAAAGAAACGATCACGGGCGCTGAATTGAAGACGATTGCCGAGCAAGCGAATGGGG
>CAUZQN010000197.1:0-5787 GCA_963581605.1 uncultured Binatia bacterium (SeqCode) | reverse complement strand
AAAGCCTCTGTCCCGATGGCTGAGATTATGTCGTATGCACCTGATTTGCGATCTATGACCAGTGGGCGCGGGACATTTGAGACCGGATTCTCTCATTATGACCAGGTGCCGCAGCATTTGACAGAGAAAATTATCCAAGAAGTGAAGCAAGCGCGGGAAGAACACAGCTAAGAACAGGCTGAAGGCCTGTTCTTAGAGCGCCGTATGAAACCGTAAGACCGTAGAGATGTTGACAACCTGAGTAGGGCTGTACTAGAGTTCTCTTTTGGCTTTATTTTCAGGAGGGCTGCTTATGGACGCAAGAGAAGATGCACTGATCCGTTCCCTACTCGACACGGAGCCTGAACTTCGTCTCCATTATGAGGAGCATACTCAGCTGAAACAACGTCTCCAAGAACTCAGACAAAAGTCTTTCCTGAATGAAGAAGAAGAGATAGAAGAAAAAACAATCCAAAAACAGAAACTGGCCGGCAAAGACAGGATGATGGAAATCCTGGCTCGCCATAAGCAGCAAGCAGCATAACGGAGAGCACATTCACCTGCTTCTCCTGCTCTCCTGAGTCGAGACGTAGTCTGCTCCAGACGCAGTCTGCTTCAGATGTAGCCGGGTCCGGACATAGTCCGCTCCGGACGTGGCCTGCCGGTAGTGTTCTTGTGCATTCTCGGCCCGTTGGGCTCTAGTTAGAACGACAGCATATATGCGCCATACAATATCTATATTGGTTGAGAATGAATTCGGTGTCCTTGCCCGTGTCGTGGGTCTTTTTAGTGGCCGTGGCTTTAATATTGACAGCCTCTCCGTTGCGAAAGCGCTGGACCCCTCATTGGCATGTATCACTTTGGTGACAGACGGCGATGACCAGATCGTTGAGCAGATTACGAAGCAACTCAACAAACTCATCTGTGTCATAAAAGTCAGTGATTTTCAGGACGTTGCTCATGTTGAACGGGAGATGGCGCTCATTAAGGTCGCGGTTGAAGAAAGGACTCGGGGCGAGATCTTGAATATTGTAAGTATTTTTCGAGCAAAGGTGATTGATGCCGGCGTACGATCCTTTGTGATTGAAGTCACCGGCGACGAGGGGAAGATAAGCGCCATTCTTGATTTGCTGAAACCGCTCGGTGTGAACGAAATCGTACGCACAGGCAAGGTCGCCGTGCAACGTGGGCTGAACACCCTGTCTGCGACGACTCCCGAGAAGACGGTCGAGCTCAAGAGGAAAAGACAAAAGGAGAAGGCAGCATGAGCATGAATATTTATTACGATCAAGACGCGGACCTCTCCCTCCTCAAAGGGAAAAAAGTTGTCATTGTGGGGTATGGGAGTCAGGGGCATGCGCATGCTCTGAATCTGCGCGACAGCGGCATGGATGTACGGATCGGACTGCGTCAAGGCAGCGGTTCGTGGAAAAAGGCTGAGGATGCGGGTTTCGTAGTACAAGAGGTTGGCGCTGCGACTGCCGAAGCCGATATCATTATGATTCTCACCCCAGATGAAATTGCGAGTGAGATGTATGAGTCTGATATCAAGGCGCGTCTCACAGCCGGGAAATATCTCGCCTGTGCCCACGGCTTCAACATTCACTTTAAGAAAATTGTCCCACCTGCAGATGTCAATGTGTTTATGGTTGCACCGAAAGGTCCTGGCCATTTAGTCCGGGGCGAATTCGAGAAGGGGCGAGGCGTGCCGTGTCTGATTGCGATTGCCCAAGACCCGTCCGGCGATACCAAGGCGGTGGCGCTCGCCTATGCGTCGGCTATTGGTGGTGGACGCGCTGCTGTTTTGGAGACCTCGTTCAAAGAAGAGACTGAGACTGACCTATTTGGTGAACAGACGGTATTATGTGGTGGAATTACCGAGCTTATGCGGGCCGGATTCGAGACGCTCGTGGATGCCGGCTATGCTCCTGAAATGGCCTATTTCGAGTGCCTGCACGAGATGAAGCTTATTGTGGATCTGATTTATGAAGGCGGGATCACCAATATGCGCTACTCCATCAGTAATACGGCCGAATACGGAGATATGACGCGTGGCAAGCGTGTCATTGGCGAGGAAACCCGCCAGGCCATGAAAGGTATTTTGGCCGATATTCAGTCCGGAAAGTTCGCCGACGAATGGATCAATGAGCATCGATCTGGCTCATTGCGTTTCGATAAGCTGCGGGAAGAGGGAAAGAACCATCCGGCTGAGGTGGTTGGAGAGAATCTGCGCAGCATGATGCCCTGGCTCCAGCAAAGCCGCCTTGTTGATCGAGCAAAGAATTAGTTGGAGGCTAGGGACTGGGGACTAGGGGCGGGGACTTAGGGGCTAAGTGCCTATCCGAATAACCAGAGGAACCGGGTTCTGTCATTCTGAGCGCAGCGAAGAATCTCTCCGGTAGGCGTGGAGTTAAGGTGTCATGTTGAGCGTAGCGAAACCGTTATTCGGATAGCCTCTAAGAGTTAGGGATTGGGACTAAGGGCTGGTAGTATTGTCAATGCATTTCGCACGTGAGGGATATGGATGGATCTTCGGACTGGGCGCACTCTCCCTCCTCCTGGGTCTCTTGGAGTGGCAACTCTTTGCTTGGCTGGTTCTCGGGCTGACCCTGTTTGTTGCCTTTTTCTTTCGCGACCCTGACCGTGCTATTCCTGATGACGAACGCTTTATTGTGTCACCTGCGGATGGACGCGTCATCACTATCGAACAGCATGCCCAGGGCAAATATCTCTCTGAGCAACCGTCCTCTCGCGTCGGTATTTTCCTGTCTCCGCTCAACGTCCACGTGAATCGTGTCCCGATCTCCGGCCAGGTGACGCAACTCCAGTATCAAGCCGGGAAATTCCATGCGGCGTTTGCGTCTGACGCAGCGGAGGTCAACGAGCAAAATGCGGTGATGTTACAGGACGCTCGGGGCCGACACTTCATTGTGGTTCAAATCGCGGGTATGCTGGCCAGGCGCATTGTGTGCCGCATCAAAGACGGTGACCAGGTTCAGCAGGGTGATCGGTATGGCATGATCATGTTAGGCTCCCGGGTTGACCTTTACTGTCCGGCAGAGGTGGAATTAAAGGTTGAAGTAGGCCAACGGGTGAAGGCTGGTGAGACGATCATCGGTGAGGACCGCAGCGTCGCTAAAAGCTCTGTGTCGTCATGAATACACGCAAAAAAATTGGACGTCTGCCTACCTCCAAGAAAATGCGACCCCCTTTGCGCAAAGGGGTCTATCTGCTGCCCAATCTGTTTACGACCGGTGGGTTGTTGTGTGGCTTCTACGCGATCATTGCAACGATCCAGGGCGACTTCCGGGTTGCTGCGACCGCAGTGCTGATCGCTCTCATCTTTGACGCGCTGGATGGACGTATTGCCCGCATGACGAAGACCGCAAGCCAGTTTGGCGCGGAATATGATTCCCTGTCTGACTTGGTGGCTTTTGGCGTCGCTCCCGGCGTATTGGCCTACCGCTGGGCTTTAGAGCCGTGGGGAGCGTGGGGCTGGTTGGTTGCCGCTCTCTATGTTGTGTGTGGCGCACTCCGACTCGCTCGCTTCAATGTCCAGACTGCAGTGGTGGATAAAGACAGCTTTGTCGGACTGCCGATCCCTGCGGCCGCCGCAGTGATCGCCACAACGATTTGGCTCTACTACTTCCTCGGAGGCGAAGGAACGACAAATAAACACCTGACCTTACTCCTCCTGGTGTCTGTGCTGGCCGGCTTGATGATCAGTACGATTCGTTATGCGAGCTTCAAAGACCTCAACCTGCGTGACCGCCAGCCGTTTGGGCTCCTTGTTGTGGGCATTATTCTTCTGTTGCTTACGATCGCCGAGCCGCAGCTTATGCTGTTTGGTATGGCGACTGTGTATGCCGTGTTGGGCCCGCTGGGAATGATTTCGCACTGGTGGAAGAAGCGCGCTCAACCTGAACAGGAGACTCCTATGGCTGTTGTCCATCCTGAACCCGTACGAGAAGAGTCGCCACACCGGTCGCTTGCGCAACCCCATTCACTTGACAAAGAGAAAAAGGGTTCGGTATAACAGGAGGCAGCATGGGTAGCGCAATCACAAAAATTGAAACTTTAGGTCTCCTGCTTGACCTCCTACTTAGCATCCCGCCTGAGGGATCCGAGGGAGGCGTGTAGGACGCACCACACTCTCGGAAGCCACGGGCGGGACAACCGATTCGTGGCTTTTTTTATAGGGCTGCGGGTCTACTCGTAGCCCTTTTTATTTATTTTTTATGGAGATGGATCAAACCGAGGAGGAAGATATGGAACGCGACGTTGTCAAGATTTTCGATACTACATTGCGTGACGGCGAGCAGTCGCCTGGCGCCACTATGAATATTGAAGAAAAAGTCATGATAGCCGGCCAGCTCGAGAAGCTTAATGTGGATGTCATTGAGGCCGGCTTTGCTGCCTCTTCGGAGGGCGATTTTGAATCGATTCGGCGCGTGGCCGCGCTTGTTTCTACGCCCATTGTCTTGAGTTTAGCACGCACCAAGGAAGACGACATTCGCCGCTCCATTCAGGCGGTAGCAACGGCAAAACATCCCGGCGTGCATATTTTTATTGCGACCTCGGATATTCACCTCAAACACAAGCTGATGATGAGTCGTCAGGAGTGCCTGGACGCAGCCGTGTGGGCGGTCGAGTATGCCAAAAATCACCTGGACTATATCGAGTTTTCGGCTGAAGACGCCTCCCGGACGGATCACGACTTTCTGGTCCAGATTTTCAGTGAAGTCATTAAAGCAGGCGCGGTGACGCTGAATGTTCCGGATACGACCGGCTATGCCATTCCGCAGCAGTTTGGGGCCCTGTTTCAATACTTGCAAGAGAACGTTCCTGGTGGAAAAGACGTGACCTGGAGCGTCCACTGTCACAATGATCTCGGCTTGGCCGTAGCCAACTCCCTCGCGGCTATTGAAAACGGGGCGCGCCAGGTTGAGTGTACGATCAACGGCATAGGCGAACGCGCGGGGAATACGTCTATGGAAGAAGTCGTGATGGCGCTCAGGACGCGGGAAGACGTGTTCTCCAATGTCAAAACCAATGTGGTCACTGAGCAGATTTACCCCTCCAGCCAGCTCTTGGCTCAAATCACCGGTATTAGTGTCCCAATCAATAAGCCGGTGGTGGGCGATAACGCCTTTGCCCATGAGGCGGGTATTCACCAAGATGGAGTGCTCAAGTACAAGCTGACCTATGAGATTATGCAGCCGCAGACGATCGGACTGGACAGCAACAGACTGGTGCTGGGCAAGCACTCCGGCCGCCATGCGTTTATCGAGCGGCTGAAGTTCCTCGGTATTGACTACAGCGGCACGGATATGAATAAGGCGTTTGTGCGCTTTAAAGCTTTGGCTGACAAGAAAAAGAGCGTGTATGACGAGGATTTAATTGCGATTGTGATGGAAGAGACGGCGCGTGTTCCGGATAAATATGAGCTCGTGTACCTGAATGTCACCTCGTCAAGCATGGCCGTTCCCCACGCCACTGTGAAGATGAAAGTCAATGGGGAAGAGAAACTTGAGGACGCCTCCGGCGACGGCATGGTCGATGCCTGCTACAAAGCCATTTCCAAAATCGCTGAAATGGACTTGCAGCTCGAACGCTATTCGGTCCAATCCATCACGGGTGGGACGGACGCCCAAGGCGAAGTGTCGTGTCTTTTGCGCCAGAATGGGACCTCGGTCAACGGACAAGGGTCGCATACCGACATCATCATGGCCAGCGCTTTAGCGTTTACCAATGCGCTCAATAAACTGGCATATCTGGCGCGTTATGGCGACCGGTCTGGCGCCCACC
>CAUZQN010000196.1:0-5802 GCA_963581605.1 uncultured Binatia bacterium (SeqCode) | reverse complement strand
AGGGTGTCCGTGTCGCTTTGCTTGAGACCCATCTCAATTTTGATCGAGACTTTCGTGGCGATACCCTGCATCCCTCCGTTTTGGAGATCCTGGATTCGATTGGCCTGGCAGATCGTCTACTTGAGCTGAAACATTCCAAAATCGACCGGCTGTCAATTCAGACCCCTGACGAGTCTGTTCAGCTCATCGACCTGCGTCGGCTCAAAACAAAATACCCGTACATCACCCTCATTCCGCGAGTCGCCTTCTCGGATTTTATCACGACCGAGACCAAGCGTTTTCCGCATTTCCAGCTCCACATGGGAGCCAACGTCCAGGAACTGATTGAGGCAGACGGAGCAGTCCGGGGTGTCCGTTACCGTTCCAATGACGGTGGATGGCACGACGTTCGAGCCCAGCTCACTGTTGGTGCGGACGGACGCTTCTCACGCCTACGTCGTCTCGCAAAGCTAGAGCCACACACGTCACAGCCCCCGATGGATGTGTTGTGGTTTCGACTGCCTCGCAAGTCGGATGACCCGCTCGATGCCGGCGCAACCTTTCGAGTGGGACACGGACGTCTGCTCGTCCTGCTCGATCGCCATACCTATTGGCAGGCGGGCTATGTCATCCAGAAGGACGGCTATAAACACGTGCATGCTGCAGGTTTAGAGGCCTGGCGCCAGGCGGTGGGGGAATTGATTCCATGGGCGCAGGACCGGCTGGAGCAGGTGACAGACTGGAAAGATATTGCGGTTCTGTCGGTAGGGGCGGATCGTCTGGCCCAGTGGTATAAGCCCGGCCTGCTGCTTATTGGAGATGCCGCGCATATTATGTCCCCGGTTGGCGGGGTCGGTATTAACTATGCCATTCAAGACGCGGTCGTGGCAGCAAACGAATTGGCCCAGCCACTCAAGGCTGGTACGCTGCAGCTCGATCATCTGGGCACTGTTCAGCGTCAACGTGTATGGCCAACACGGGCCATCCAAGCCTTTCAGGCGCAAATCCAGCGCCGCGTTGTCGCACCCGCACTCAATACCACTACCCCCTTTCGGCTGCCCCTCCCGCTGCGTTTCATCCCACATATTCCGCTGCTGCGGAATTTGCCCGCTAGTATGATTGCATTTGGGGTGAAACGGGTTCGGGTGAAGGAGAGCGGAAGAATCGAATAGCCCCACATTTCCTCTCAGCCTCACTGCGTGATACAAGACCTCCTAAAAGGAGCCTCCTCATGGCTGAAACGGCTGCAACGATTGATCTTTTTGAAGCACTCGGCACTATGCGCGCGATGCGGCGCTTGAAACCGGACCCGGTTCCAGACGAACTCATACACAAGATCATTAACGCTGGGCTAGGCGCGCCAAGCGGTGGCGATGTGCAACACTGGCGCTTTATTGTGGTCAAAGACGCGCAGGTCAAGCAACAGATCCAGCACTATTATAAAAAAGCGCTCGACACACTCTTACCGCGCTATCGATCCAGTCCACCACCGCCGGGAAAAACGCACGAACAAAAAAGCCGCATGTTGGACGCGGTTGTGTATTTGACCGAGCACTTGCACGAAGCCCCAGTGCTGATCGTGTGTTGTTTGCTTGGAGACTTTGCGGCTGCCATGGGACTGGTCAAAATGTCTGGCGCGTCGATTTACCCGGCAGTCCAAAACATGCTGCTTGCGGCGCGCGGTCTCGGGCTGGGCTCAACCCTGACCACCCGCCACCTTCTGTTTGAAAAGGAGGTGAATGCCATTCTCGGCTTACCAGAAAATGCCGAGACATTTGCCATTTTGCCCATCGGTTATCCCATGGGCAATGTCGGGCCGGTTTCACGTGTACCACTCGAAGAGGTGACCTTTCAGGACCAATGGGGCAAGCCATACGCGTAACCCCGGAGTTTAGGCTGGAGCGGAAGAGGCGGAGGGAATCGTGTAATGAATTGGAATGCCCTGGTTGCGGCAACGCTCAACATCTATCAACAAGCGGCAAAAGACACATTTCAAAAAATAGGAAGAGGCTGGTGGATCGCCCTTCTGCCGCTTGTATACACACCTATCATTTTTTTTGCAGCAAGCGTTTTTGGCCGTATGGGCTTTGCGGGTGGGTTACTCGTCGGGTTGGTTATGGCTCTGTGTACAGGCTCGTATCTGTACTTCATCGACGGCATCGTGCACGGCCAACGGGTTCAACCCCAAGAGTTACTTGATAGCTGGCGGCCCCACTTTGGCTCGGTTATTACAATCTTGTTCTTTCTGGCCATTGTCCGTTTGTTCCTCTCAATGATACCCGGCGGTGCCAGCTCCCCTGCCCTGTACGTTTTGGTCCATCTCGTCATGCCTATTCTGCTCAGCCCAGTGACCGAGATCATTTACCAAGGACGAAGTGATGGTTTTGCCATGGTCCAGGAGAGTGTCGAGTTTCTGCGCGAAAGCGGCGTAGAGTGGTTTGTGCCCTTGATTGCGCTGGTTTTAGTCGTCTCGGTTGCGCTGGCTTTACCGCCGATTGCGCTGGCCTCATCCCTCTTCTTTCCGCTCGATATTCTGGCTATGCCCATGCAGCTTGGTCGGTCGATGTTTGGTATTGGCTTCTGGAACTCAACGTCAGCGATCATGTGGGCAATAGGCAGCTCTTTTCTCCTCTACGCGGTCATGATCTTCCGTGGCCTGCTGTTTAAGGCCCTTGCTAGCGGCACACGCCGCCAGCGCATTTATCGTGCGAGAATGAATTATAGCGAAGCCCCCACATAGTTAGACATTGGTCGGCCGCTGTGCGATTCTTGAGAAATGCAATGCTCATCGGATTTGCGCAAACGAGTGCTCGATTATGTGCGGGGCGGCGGCAGCAAGGCCGCAGCGGCCCGCCGCTTTCAAGTGTCCCGGGCCAGTGTCTATAACTGGCTGCAGGCCCCGGACGGGCTGGCCTACCAGCGCCCGGGGCCCCGGCATCCCCGCCGCCTAGATTGGGAGGCGCTGAGGGAGCACGTGGGGCAGGGACCGGATCGGACCCAAAAAGAACGCGCGCGGCACTTTGGGGTATCCCGGCATTGCCTCTGGCGGGCGCTGCGGCAGATGGGCGTGACCCGGAAAAAAAACGCTGGGGTACACCGAGCGCAGCCCGCAGCAAAGAAAGGCCTATCTGCGCCTGCGTGAGCGCTATGTGCGCCGCGGCAAGGAGTTTGTCTATATCGATGAAAGCGGCTTTGAGCCTACGGTAATCCGGCGCTACGCGTATGCCCAGAAGGGGAAGCGGATGTACGGTCTGACCTCCGGACACCGCAGACCGCGGACCTCCCTGCTAGCCGCCCGGATCGGCAAACGCTTTGCCGCCCCGATCTTGTTTGACGGCTCGTGCGACACCGAAGTCTTCACTTGGTGGCTGGAAACCCAACTCTGCCCCCTGTTGAACGACACGCATGTGGTGATCATGGATAATGCCCCCTTCCACAAAAGTCCCCAGACCCAAGAATTGATCGAAACCAAAGCGGCCACGCTCTTATTCTTGCCGCCGTACTCGCCCGACCTGAACCCCATCGAGAACGACTTCGCTATTATCAAACGCCTCCGGGAATACAACGCACACGCCACTCTCGACACGATCATCGGAGCGTATAAATAATTAGGTGCTTAGCTATAGATGATGAATTAGCTCAGGATCGCCCTACTTCGTATTCGGCGTTTGTCTGGCCAAAAGTTTTGCTTCTTGGGGGAATGTGAACTGCTTCGCGAGCGCGTTGTGTGGAACGGTTTGCTTGGTATACAGATCGAAACTCCACAGCGCTTCCTGAACGCCATTGTTATCCGTATAAGTAAACCGCACCTCTCGCTGACGCGGCGCTTCAATAATATTGAAGTATTGACTCAGAGCTGCCAGATACTGTTCTTTCTCGGACGACAGTCCGGCCTGCCAGGTCTCGTTTTCCCATCGATTTCCGTTGTGCCGGTCCTGTCCGGCTTGCTGCGCTATATTTGAGGCAACGCTAAACCCGCCATCGGACTGGTGGGCTTTGACAAATTTGATTGCGAATTGCTCACTCGGACCCATCTCCGTTTGAGGCCCGCAGCCTAAAAGCATGAAGCAGCCGGCGACCAAAGCACATTGAAAAGTCCCCTTCACTAACTATGAATGTACACGCATACGCCCTCCTCGAGTTTTATTGATAGTTTTATTAGTAACATTATCGACAATAGTTCAATATACTATTGATAGAATTCTCAATTAAATATATTATCTATTTAATTCAAAGAGTTATGCTGACATGAAACGTAACAACATATCGAATATGCGTGCGAAACGGCTCTCTCAAGAAAAGCGGCGTGCACATTTACTCTCGTGCGCCTTGCATATATTTGCTCAGCGTGGCCTCGGTGGGGCTCGACACGCTGAAATCGCAAAAGAGGCCCACGTTTCAGTCCCGACTGTATTTTTCTATTTTCCGACCCGTCCGGACCTTGTGAATGCGGTCTTGGATGAAGTCACACACTTTTATCTTGCAATGACCGAGCAGCTGCTGCAGGCCGACGCCCCTCTCCTCCAAATACTCCGGGACCTAGCCGCTACATACGCACAATCCGTAGACACCCATCCGGACCATGCACGCGTGGTCTTGGATTGGAGCACCGCGATTAGGGAAGATGTGTGGCCGCGCTATTTAGAACTTCAGCAGCGCGTCGTCGGCATGCTCACTGAAGCGATTGCACACGGGCAAGACCAAGGCACTCTCGCCGCAAATGTAAACGCCGAAGATGTCGCCCTCTTACTCGTGGGCACGGCGTCTTTGATTATTCAGATGAAATTCGCGGGTCAACCAGCCGAGCGGGTAGACCGCTTTCTGCACACCCTGGTCCAAGTCGCGTTGGCTGGCGCCGCAGAATAGACTGGACTTCCTGTTTACCTCGCCTGAAAGCAGCCTCCATTTCAATCTGGTAGAATCAGAAGTCGGAGTAGCAGGACGTGGAACTCGTCGATTTCTTTAACAGCTTTGAAGGATTGGTAACAGCTATTCTGTCGCTGTTTGTGGGGGTAAACCAACTGCTGCGGACACTGCCCTTCGTCTTTCTCCGGGCGGTAAATCAGCGCATCGCACTCCGGCTTATGATCGCAGCGTCACTTGTCCTTTTTGCTGCAATTATTCTTGTCGTCCGGTACCCGGATGGAGTATAGAAGTTCTGACTACGGCGCAGGGCGACGCTAGATCTCGACCTCGTCCGTCTGCGTGGTCTCGACCCAGCGCTTGACTGTTTGGACCAGGTGGTCGAAGTCTTGGGCTGTGGCTTCTTCAAGAAATCGGTCTTGCTCAGCCTTCACTATCCCCGCATCTCGGAGTGCGGTCCGCGCGCGGACAAGTAGCCGAAAGGCTGTATCCTCTTGGTCTTTCAGTGAGACGTATATATTGGGAAATTTTGGTTGCTCTTTCTCGCCTTTCACGCAGACCCCCAGGACAAGACAGTGTCAGCTGCCAGTATACCGAACATCAGAGGTCTCCGCTGAGTGCCTCTTCCAAAGGGCTCTCTTCGTCGTCTCGCTCATCTAGCGCGCCTAACCCCTCTAGCGCGCCTAACCCCTCTAGCTCGCCTAGTTCATCTAGCTCGTCTAGCTCATCTAGCGCGCCAGCCCATTCGTCTCCGCTGAGTACCTCTTCCAAAGGACTCTCTTCGTCGTCTCGCTCATCTCGTTCATCTCGCTCGTCTCGTTCCTCGGGCTCGCCTGTCCATTCGTCTCCGCTGAGTACCTCTTCCAAAGGACTCTCTTCGTCGTCTCGCTCATCTCGTTCATCTCGCTCGTCTCGTTCCTCGGGCTCGCCTGTCCATTCTGCAACAGCAGCCTGCATCGG
>CAUZQN010000195.1:0-5805 GCA_963581605.1 uncultured Binatia bacterium (SeqCode) | reverse complement strand
CCACAACTGTGCGCAATTCCCACGGGGACTGAGGATACCAGCCGCCCTTGCCTCCGTACTCGGGCGGTGTTCCGCCTATGAACCCTGGGACTAGGGCAACCTGTTCGCCGATATACTTCCAGGTATTGTCGCGCAGATAGCCCTGAAAGCCGGCGTGATCTTCTACCAAGAAGTTTGCCTCAAACGAGGAGGCGTGGGGATTCACCACGATGCTGCGTGTGCGGCGACTCTGCGGATCATACGCCCAGCTCTTCTGGTTTGCCGTATCCGCAGCATAGTGAAAGGTAAGACTCTGAGCGCCCTCAAGATCTTGCGGGCTCAGGACAATCGAGTGCTCTCGCCACCAGGTGCCTTCTTTTGCCCACTTCGAGACGTTGAGGTCGGGATTGGTGCGGTACATGCCGTATTTGCGTATATAACGAGTATCCACCGCACGTTGGATATTGCCGGAACTATTGACCGTGCGCAGCACGCCTTGGGTCACCATCGTATCGCCCATATAGCGGAGACGAAAATTCCAGGCGGCTTTGAGCCCGGCTTGCGGGTCAGCAGGATCAATCAGGGGAAAAGGCTGGCCCAGGGTGTAGTTCTGGAGTTCGCCGTCCGCGCCGATCTGGACCTGGCCTGCGTGCTCGATTGAGGCCTGCCTATAGTCCTCAAGGATGGGAAAGTCGGTTGTTGCTTGCACCGTAATCTCGAAATCTCCGGCTTGGACAACGCGTACAATCTCCGCCGGCAGCACCTTTGCTGCGACCTGGACATTCTCTTGTGTAATGGTCATGCCGGGCGTAATCCCGTCAACCTGCGGGCTGCCATTGCGGTAGGGGAGAAAACCGTCCAGCAGTTTTTGGTCTTCCTCCTGGGCGGAAACGCTGAGCGGCAGCACGGCCAGCATGCCGGTTATGCAAATAATAATAAGGGTGTCTAGAAATTCGCAGTTTCTCGTTTGCACTTTGTGATCCCCCCATGCCGAGTCTGCTGAATCTACAAAATCTGCATGATTATGAATGAACGTTCGGTCTCTTCTAGAGCTTACCCCGCTGACACGCAAGGGGCCGGAAGAGGTTGGAAGAGGATGGAAGGGAGCGTGTGATAAGGAGGAGTGGGTTTTGGGGGCTCGGTCCAGTATAGTATGCTCCTTCCAAGCAGAGGAGGAAGTCCATGCTCACACTCCACCATAACGAAATGTCCACCTGTTCCCAAAAGGTACGTTTGACCTTGGCTGAGAAGAACCTGGAGTGGCAGAGCATCCATCTGAAATTGCGTGAAGGCGAGCAATTTGATCCACACTATTTGCGCCTGAATCCGCGCGGCGTTGTGCCTACTCTCCTCCATGACGACCGGGTGATTCGCGAGTCATCGGTTATTTTGGAATACCTCGACGAGGTCTTCCCAGAGCCATCGTTATGTCCAGACGACCCTGTTGTGCGGGCGACTATGCGGCTGTGGACCAAGCAGTTTGACGAAGACCTACAAACGAGTACCGCGATTGTCAGCATGTGCATTGCCTTCCGTCACCAGTTCTTAGAGAAGAGCTCAGACGAAATGGAGACCTATTTGCAGAAACTGCCGACTCCTGCCCGGCGCAAAGGGATGATGTCCTTGATCGAGTCAGGCACGAGTCTGCCCCAATTCGAGACGGCAATCAGGCGCTACGACACACTATTCACAGACATGGAAGTCGCACTCACACACGACCAGTGGCTGACTGGGGATACATATTCGCTGGCCGACATCAGCTATACGCCCTATTTGGCCCGGTTTGAACATCTCCACTTGCTCGGCATGCTGGACAGCCGACCGCGCCTGCGTGACTGGTACGAGCGGGTCAAGCAGCGGCCCAGTTATCGAACCGCTATGACTCAATGGGAGAGTCCGGCCTATTTCGAGCTGTATAACACCAAAGCGCCCCAGGAATGGCGACGGGTGCAGGCCATTCTTCAGGGATAGCCGAGATATCGGGCCGTAGAGACCTTTGAATCCCTTGACAGCAGCCAGTCCCCTAGGCTAAGACAACTATCGGTATTTTCTACATATGTTCACAATAATTTTGGAGGTAAGGAGGGCCTTATGGCAACAACCCAACCCGCAGTTCTCAATAGAGATATGGGCCAACACCAGTGGTATGTGCACCTGAGTCGCCTGGATGGCGCTGACATGGGCGTTATCAAGTCTGCTGTCCAACAATTACGCAAGGACTGTGCAGACAAAGGCATCAACCTAGTCATTGGTCTTGGGCCAACGCTCCTCGCGGACCTGACCAACGACGGACCAAACGATTTCCAGGCCTACGAGACGTTCGTATCGACCGATGGAAGTGGCAAGGAAGCAAAGGGCACTCAAGAAGAACTCCTGTTCTGGCTGAACAGCGAGAAAAGGGACGAAGTCTGGAAGGCGCAGTGGGATGCTCGGGAAGCCCTGAAAGGGCATATGAAGGTTGCCCGCGAAACCATGACGTTCATTTTTGGTGACTCGCTCGACCTATCGGGTTTCAAAGATGGAACCGGGAACCCCGAGCCCGCGCGGGATGTTGAAGTGGCAATCGTTCCGGATGGCGAACCGGGCGCAGGCGGGAGTTTCATTATCGCCCAGCGTTGGGTTCATGACCTTGAAGCATTCAACCTTTTGCCTGTCGAAGAGCAGGAAAAAGTTTTCGGCCGGACTAAGGCTGATTCAACCCGCCTTTCCCCCCAGCCGCCCCCTTCGCATCTCTCTCATGTCGAATTGCGAGAGGGTAAAACGGGTAACGATAGCACGCCTAAACGAGATGAGATGTCGCGCCGTTCGACCCCGTATGCCTTCCACGATGGCACCGTAGGTCTATACTTCATGGGCTTCTGTAAGAGCCAAGCGCCACTCCGCGAGCGGATGCGAGCCATGTATGGATTGGACGGAGGAGTCCGTGACCGTCTCACCTCCTACAGCAACCCGGCCTCTGGGGCGTTCTATTTCGCGCCGTCTGTCGAAACACTCGACGCAGCGCTGTCATAGCCGCGAACGTATCAAGACTACGAAAAAGGGCGCGCCCAAAGGCGTGCCCTTTTTTTATCCTGTTTTATCCTGGCCGAGGCTGAAGCGCCCGGTACGCCAAGCATAGAAGTATAGCCTGCCTGTGCGGAGCGTACGTTTCAGCCTGCTAGGCCAAGCCGTCAAAATATTGACTGCTCTATCGGAATCCCACCGTTTTTATTATCCGCGCGAATCAGCATAGCGTGTAAAGGGCTGCTCCCTGCACGTAACCAAGTGGAACGTAAGGATAATTTACGTTTCAAACTCTCTGCCGCTTACGCACCCACCTGGCATGGCCTTTGCCCTTAGACATTGGGCCTAGCGTCTGTACGACTTGTCTCAACCCGTATGCTGAGTTGTGGTCTTGGCAGCAAAGAAGTTTGTGAGGGGATATGGACAACCCCTTATGGCTTGATCTCATGTGTTCAGGAGATTCTCCGTCTCAATGGATACCACCCATTTCGGCCTTCGTGAGGTCCCTTTTAATTTCTCGCCTGATCCCCGTTTCTGTTATGCCACTTCACTCCACGAAGATGTCTATTACGGACTGTTGATACATATCCGCGACCGGGCGGGACTCATCCTGCTCACCAGCGAAGCAGGCATCGGCAAAACCCTGCTCCTGCATCGCTTGATGAGTGAGGTTGATAATCCGATTTCTTTCGTCCTCTTCGCGAATACGACGCTCACTTTTGATGAATTGCTGTTATCGATTTGCAACGATCTCGGGCTCGATCCTGGGCAAGGCTCCGGGTTGCATTACCTGCGTCTTCTGCGTGAATTTCTCATCGAGCAAGGTGCTGAAGGCGTCTGCCTACTGATTGACGAGGCACAAGATCTACCCGAGGAAACATTGCACGATCTGCGGTAGCTCGTAGACCTCAAGCACGACGGCACGCCACTCCTCCAGATCGTGCTGTCCGGTCACCCGGCGCTCGGGGTGACCCTCCAACAGCCTGGGCTCGATGACATCTCACAGCGTATCGTTGTTCAGTATCAACTCAGTGCTCTGCCCGACCAAGAGATCGGCCCCTTTATCCAACATCGGCTCACTATAGCTGGCGGCGAACGCCAGGACATATTTCCGCCTGACGTTGTCGAGCGAATTGGCTTCTACTCCCAGGGCATTCCACGTCTCATCAATGTGATTTGTGATAATGCGCTGCTGGTCGCCTACACCCTTTCGCAAGAAGCGGTCTCAGTCGAAAACATCGAAGAAGTAGCCCTGGACTTGAATCTCCTTCCCAACTCCGAGGAGGAGATTCAAGACACGGCAACAGATGACATACAAGACGCGGCCCAGCCCCTGAGACTCGCATCTTCTGCTGGAGTGTCTGCTTTTGGTGGGTCAGCGCCTCTGCCTGCCATCTCTCAGGAACGACTGGAAGCTTCTGCCGAGGCTCCGGTGGAGACTGGCCTGATGTTCTTGGAAGAGACGAATCCAGATCTTGCTTCAAACCCGACAGAAGAAGCGCCCCCGAGCTTTCGCTTTGCGCCGCCCCATCAGGAAAATGAGGAAAATGAGGAGCACCCGGAATCAGCTTCCGGAGAAAGCGATACGCTGGTTTCTGCGAGCCCAGAGCAACCACAGCAATCCGAGCAGTCCGCCAACAAGGTCTCGCCTTCTGATATCCCAAAACCGCTAGAAACAAACACCTGGGCAGCCTCAGATGTTCCAGCCGACGAAATCGCTCAAACAGTATCAGACGAAGGCGGGGGCGAGGTTCAGGACAGTTGGGAGGACAATCGGGAGGATGACCAGGAGGACAACTGGGAGAGCGAGGGGTCTCAAGAGGAGCCGGTCGAATTCATAATTGCGCCTCAACATGAGCCTGCTCAGTCTTCCCGTTCAAGCTGGCCGGCTCGCATTGGCATAGCCGGCGTGCTCCTGCTTGTTTTTGGTGGTGTGGGATACGCCATGTCTTCTCAATCTTCTCCGGACTGGCTATCGACGCTACAAGCGAAAGCCGCCTCGTTACTGGATAGCGCATCACTCTCAACACTCACCCAAGTCTGGTCTTCGGATCCCTCGCCTAACAAACAGCCGCAAACAGTGGCGGCAGGTGATGTTCCCGGCGTTCGAAACGAACGTGCACCAGACCAGAGCCCAGCATTGTCTTCTCAAGAGCAACGCCTCGCGCTGGTTGAGCAAGATGACTTTGTACGTGACCTCGGTCCTATCCAAAATCCTATCCAGAATGAAATGGAGGAAACGCCGATTGCCGCGCAGGCCAGTTTGGAAGCAGCTCCGAAAGAGCAAACTCCCGTGGAAAACATGGCTGTGGAGACCCTCCTGCCACACGCCAGAGAGCAGCAGGCCGCAGAGCAGCAGGTTGCACAGAGCTCCGAAGCGCCCCCTGCTCAGGCAGACTAGCAGCAACCGCCAGAAGAGGCTCTAGGGCAAGACGAAGAAACGAGTGAAAATATCCCCAAGCCACCTCGACAACTCGCGGCGCTTCCAGCTAAGCGTTCTGTGAATACAGACGACGCCGAGAGGGTGCCCGAGGCCACAGTGAGCCTAGATCAGTCACAGCAGGAAGAAGAAGACCTGGGCAAGAGACGCGTCGCACGCCGGCAACTGTACCGCTTGGGCATCCCATTTCGGTCTGCGAACTTCGTCCAAAACGCCGAACGAGGCAACTCTGAGATGGTCGACCTTTTCTTAGCCGACGGCATGCATTCGCAGATAACAGACAATCGACAGCTGACGCCCCTGCTGGTTGCCGCTTGGAATGGTCACAGCACTGTGGTCGAGACGTTGCTCAGTCATAGTGCGGCCCTTCATCAGCGCAACGA
>CAUZQN010000194.1:0-5806 GCA_963581605.1 uncultured Binatia bacterium (SeqCode) | reverse complement strand
GCGAATAAGAGATCCTTGGTCTTGTCCTCAGCGTGAGCCCTTCTTTTCAGGACAGGCGTTCACGCTAAGGTATCGATCTCATGCGCTACACGAACACCAGAGTATAGAGCGCCCTGCATCCAGCCCGGCCAGGGCGAGGTATAGTCCCCAGCAAAATGCAGCCGTCTTTCAGGCCGAGCAAGATATGGTATGAATGCCTGCATCTGTCCGGGTTTGAACCAGGCATACGCCCCACCAGACCAGCGGTCATGATCCCAAGACTTTGAGACGCCAGCCTCAAAGTGGTCGGATATACCTGGATAGACATACTGCATATGTTGGCGGATATAACTGACTCGTGCCGATTCCTGCATTGCGGCGATGCGTCTTGCCTGTGTACCCGACAGATAGGCTTGTAGTATGCCTCTGTGCCCCGGCTGGCCTACTGTCGCATGAGAGACGTTCATAACCGGAAGGTCGGTATAGATCCTGGTACGAGGGTCTTTATCAAGCCAAAACTTCCTAGAGGTTTGCAGGAAAATCCGGCTGACCGAGGTGCTTGAGAGGTCGTCTATAGCCGTCTGTTTTTCGCGCGAGAAGCGCGGAACGACCTCGATTTGGCGCAAGGCTGGATGCGGGACGGCACAGATGAGAAAGTCCGCGGTGAGGGTTCGTGTCATTCCAGCCTGTAGGATAGTTGCCGTCACAGTCCGTGCGTCGTGCTGAATATTCACAACCTGTGTCTTATACCACTGTTTGCCACTGAACCCGATTGCCGCGTCCCGCAGCACCTGGAGTGCAGAGACACTCCCAATCCCGTCTCCGAGCAGGCCGTAGATGGGTCGGAGCAGTGTTAGCGCTCCGGGCGAGGCTCCTTGCCGACGAAAAAACTCTTCGAACGTGATCCCATCATACTTCACAAGCGCAGCCGGCGGCCATCCGGGCTCTGTCGGATCTCCTACTTCTCCCAGTTTCGAACGGACATAGGTATCCAGCATGCCGTATAGCCCCAGCCCGACTTCTGTAGGAGTCAGTGCAAATGGCCAGTCTGCCCTGCCTGATGCCGCGACCGTAATGAGCTTGCCGCGGACGTGGTAATGGACGGGAGGATCGAGCAGCCGGACTGGCTGGATGGGCAGCTGAAAGAACCTGACATATTGTAAGGTATAGTTATGGCTGTCCGAGAAGAAACTTGCGCCAGCTTCAGCATAGAGGCCATCTGGAAAAGGTTTGCGGAGGGTGAGAACGCGGCCCCCGGGTCGCGCTTGTGCTTCAAGTAGTGTCACCGCATGCCCAGCTTTGGTGAGTTCATAGGCAGACACCAGTCCAGCCAAGCCAGCCCCGATGATAATAACGGTCTTTGGCGAACGACTCCGTCCAATCCGAGGCTGACTCCCGCTGTGCAGCTCAGATACAGGCAGATGCAGTCCGGCCACTCCTAGCATACTGCGCTGGAGAAACTGTCTTCGGTTCATTGCACGTTTATCATTTCTGCACATCTTCATCGAGATCGTGACCTAACCCCTGTAACACCTCGCGCGGCTTGCCAGCCACTCTCGATCGGTACGATTGACTCTTATACCAAAGAGGTTCGGCTACATCAGCCGAGGGAGAGTCTACACGTTTGCGCATTATGAACTTTGGTGGTAGTCAGTTTTTAGGATTGAGCCCGAGCACGGCAGTCAGTAAACCGGGACCCATCTCCCGCGTATTCCTCTTACTTATAGGGCAAAGAGGAGAGGTGTAATGCGAAAAAATAGACATACCAGGTGCGGATGTTGAGAGGAGGTAGAGCATGTCTTTCCAACTACGCTACAGCATCGACGGTCAAGATATCACCGTTGTTGCTATTGGCCTTTTTGTTGCGCCAAACAAGATGTTGCTTGAGTTGATGCGACTCGGCGTAAGAGTCATCCTCGTCGAGCCCATCACTGGCGCTCACCATGGACGCGGTCTGCCCGATCGAGACCGTGGTCCCCTGAGTCGAGAGGGGATCAGTATTCCCTGGCAGATGCTCCATCGCGGGATGGAAGCCGTTGCCATCGACTTTCGCCAAGAGGCGGGCAGACAGCTCGTGCTCGACCTCATTCGGGAAACCCACGTGCTGATCAGTAACTGGCCAACCCGCATGGCGCCATGGCTTGAGTACGCGCATCTGGTAGATCACTGCGGCCCCTCAGTCATTAAGATCCAGTTCGACGGAGGATACGATGGCCGTGCGGCAAATGATTACTCAATGCAGGGTGCGACGGGGTTAGCTCATGCAACCGGAGAGCCGCACGGCAGACCATTGACCATTCCCGTTGCATTTTTCGATATGATCACCGGACTGCACGGTCTGAACGCCTTTCATGTCGCCCTACGACGCGTAGCAGAAACTGGCAGAGGCGATTGCTATAAAATCTCTCTGGAGCAGGTCGCGTTCCAAACCCTGGCTGAGTTGGGCTGGTACGCCCAGGCCGAGGCAACGGGCGAGGGGCGCGAGCCGATCGGAGACAATCTGTTGGATGCCGTTCACGGTCATTATTGCGCCCGGGACGGGAAATTCGTCACCTTGAACCTCATTGGAGATTCGGTCTTACGTCGGCTGCGCGAAGCTACAGGACTACGCAGCCTCGCCCTCGACAAGCTGGGCCACGAGATGCACGGCGACCACGCTCGCTATGAGAAGGTCGAAGAGATTAAACAGCAAATTGCCGACTGGATCGCTGCCCGCCCACAGGAAGAAGTACTACAGACCTTGCGACAGGCTGGACTCGTGGTCGAGCCGTGTCGGGATAGTATCGAAGCGGAACAGTACGCACGGGACCTCCCCTGCTTTCATCACGTTGATGATCCTGATTTAGGTTCGATTTGGGTGCCTGGACCAGTGATCGAAGCACGCGATCTGGAACCCGCCGACCTGTCCAGTGCCCCCCATCCTGGTGAGCACACATACACAGTCCTCAAGGAGTTACTTGGACTCGCTTCCGAGGAAATAGCGAGTCTGGAAAACCAGAAGATTATTGCTGGCCCGCCACCGGGGAATTCCTGACAGATTTTGGGTGATCATCAGTAGTTTATCAAAGTAGATTCGCTTCATGTCATTCTGAGGAGCCCTGCGACGAAGAATCTCTCTGCAATCTGTTCGTTTATGCACCTGAGAGATTCTTCACCTTCGCCTCGCTTCGGTTCAGAATGACAGACCCTCCATGTGGGCTCTGACAGAACACGAGACATCAATCATCTTCATCGTCCGGCCACACGCCTACACCAAACGGCAGACGGGTGCGGCGCATGGATAGACCACGCTGGATTTGTCGGACCCGTCTCTCGACCGTTGTCTGGGCCAGAATATTCTTCGTGTCGAGCAGCTTTTCAAATGCGGCCAGCCAACTTTCATAATAGGTTGGTCTTATGTCAAACTCTTTCTGATCTGCAACAGCAATCTCGTCAATTAAACGACTCTGAAATTCTTGCCACTGATAGTGACTCTGCTCACACAGGGCAACAGCCATGGCAAAGACCTCACCTTCCCAGGGGTCTTGGAACTGGAGTTCTCCGCTTTTTCGCGGTAGGGCGGCGGCGCCTTGCATGTCGGATACTTGTCGTTGGGCATGTCTCTGGAAAAAACCTGGTCCCTGTTTTTTCTCAAGCTCGACCTGGGCCACCCCAATCATCGAATCCCGAGTAACGATGGCCACAAGCTCGTCTTCTGTCATGTTCTCTGTGCCGGATGGTCGCTCCGGCAGAACCATATACCGAGTTTTGAAGTTACTATTCCAAACCTGAATCTGCACCTCTTCATCCAGATCGAGACCAAACTCGTGTAATACCTCGCGCGGCTTCCCAGCCACTCTCGATCGGTACGATCGGCTTTTATACCAAAATGGCGGTAGGCCCAGGACAGGCCAGGGGTAACAGGAACACAAGGCGCACACGATGACATTGTGCGTCTCCGAGGTATTCTCCACAACAACAAGATGTTCGCCTTGCAAGCCGCCAAAACCAAGCTCTGCTACGGCGGCGGTTCCATTCTCAAGCAGGCGTATTTTATACGCAGGATCAGTCCACGCCCGCGCAACAACTCGGCAGCCGTTCAGTGGGCCTATATCGTTCTCATACCAGTCCAGCACGGAATCGAGCAATTCGTCGGAAACCAGCTCTCTTTCGACTAACAATGCCTCAATTGCCTTGACCCGGATCTCCCGTTCCCGGTTTTCTGCATCGGTAAGGATTCGTTGTTCGAAAGACTCAGCCGCATCGTGTTCGTGAGCTTCGTCGTGCTGGTCGCTCATGGTGTGACTCCTTCTGGGTGGCACGGTACTGCTGGCTCTAAACCGAGTCAAACTGTTGACACAACAAAAAAGGGGCGGGTTTAAAACCCGCCCCTAAGAAACATCCAGTTATGTATATGCGGTCTAGCGCAGACCCAACTCGTCCAACGGTCCGCGGTCAATCACAGGATCACGCGCCACGCCATTCCGATACGGGACTGAGCCGGGCGTGCGCTCGAACGGGTCCTTGAGGCCCAGCTCGTTGGCATACTCGCGCAGTTCAGGCATGACTTCTTCAGCGATGAGCCGCATGCTCGTCATCCGGTCTTCATTACTCACCTTGCCCTGGATGTTGAAGAAAGTGAAGATTCCGGGCCGCAGGATGCGCAGCAAGACCTTGAGTTTTGGGAGCACCGTTTTGGGCGACCCGATGATGAGCTGGTAGTTACGCTGGGTCTTTTCATAGCCCCTGAGCAACTTCCGGCGGACCTCATCATAATCGACTTCCTCGGATTGGTCTTCCTGCTGCTGACGCAGTTTCTCGGGGCTCACGCCCAACCAACTCCCGCCCGGATGTTTGGCCAGCATACGAATCGCGCCTTTAGAATTATAGCCCGGCGGTAGGGTGTGTTCAGGCCGCGAGAAGGCATTTTGCCCGCCGCCAAAGACAAAATTCTTCCCCACTTCCTGGGCCTTTTCATCTGTTTCAGCCAGGAAGGTTGGAATCAGATAACCAAAGTTCTCCGGACCCGCTTGGTAGCCCAGTTTAGCTGCCTCATCGGCATACACATTCCACAGCTCGCAGGTTGGTCCCAACGCAGTGCCAAGACCGATATAGGGGTATTTGTGCTGCGCACACCAGCGTACGGTTTCTGGGCTCAACACACCCGGAATCCACATTTGCGGATGCGGCTTCTGGTACGGCAACACCCAGGGGTTCACATGCCGGTAGTGGAAATGTTTTCCCTCGTACCGCCACGGCCCAGGCTTGGTCCAGGCTTGAATAATAAAATCGTGGGCTTCATTGAATAGCTCACGGTTATAGGCGGGGTTGGCGTTATTAAAGAACTGTTCACTGCCTGCACCGCGCACCCAACCCGTGACCAAACGGCCGCGCGAGATCAGGTCAATCTCGGCGAGCTCTTCCGCCATCCGAAGCGGATGTTTCAGGACGGGCAGCGGGTTGCCGATCAGGACGATTTTGACCTTGTTTGTAATTCGGGCCAGAATCGCCGCCTCAACATTCATGACACTGCCCATACAGAACGGGTTGCCGTGATGTTCATTGAGCGCAACCGCATCAAAGCCGAGTTCTTCCGCATAGCAGTTTTCGTCCAGATAATAGTTGAAATCGTTAGCTGCTATCTCACGATCGAACTGTTCGTTGGGGAGGGCAAAGAAGGCTCTATTTTTGAGGACTGCGTCTTCATCAACTCCGCGATAGGGGCGTTCGGTAAAATATGAAAATTGCATGGTGACTCTTCCTCTTGTGCTCCTAAGATGCCAGAAACTCTGTGACGATTTTCACGAACTCAGCCGAGTTTTCAACTTCCGGGCGGTGACCGGCATCG
>CAUZQN010000193.1:0-5836 GCA_963581605.1 uncultured Binatia bacterium (SeqCode) | reverse complement strand
ATCAACCTTCCACAAATTGTTGTACGCAAAATACGCCTTGTTCGTAT
Organism: uncultured Binatia bacterium (SeqCode); assembly: GCA_963581605.1. Classification (GTDB taxonomy): domain Bacteria; phylum Desulfobacterota; class Binatia; order Bin18; family Bin18; genus Bin18. Next base: position 5,789 of record CAUZQN010000193.1, on the reverse strand, counting down.
GCGGCGAAAGAGAGCCAGTGATCACATATTCACTCTCATCAAAGGGCTGCAGTTCAACAATCTCAAGCTCTGGTGCTTCCAGGGTGAGGTCAAGCGTGCCAATACCAAGGGTCGTCTGATTGGTAATGGAATCTAGGGTGAATGTACCAAACGAGACAAGGTGACCGCTTTCTTGATAATTGCCGCCCAGAGGCAGGCCGTCGGTCCTCGCAATGCCGCTGATGTTGCGGTTAGCAAGGGGAATGGTGTCAAGTAGCGTTCCATCTTCGGTGTCATGCACAAAAATGTCTTGACCAACACTGAACAGGTACAGGCGTTTTCCATCCTTTGATGAGGCAAGACCCATCACCTGCCGGGGTGCGGGAAACGTTGTGACCGTATCATTGGTCTCCAGGTTGATCACCCGGATGCGATTTTCTAGTGCAGTATACCTGCCCAGGTCTTTCTTGATTGGCATCTCATGCACGAACAGGCGTGTGCCCTGCGTATTCACGTCAATCGCCATGGTCCGCACGAGTTCATCATCGTTCGATAAGTCAAAGCTCCTGACTTGCTTGCCTCCGTCAAGATCGACCATGGCCACGCTTTGGGCCAGATTATTCACCACATAGGCAAACTGCGGGCGGGCGGGATTGGGTGCAATATTGAGGGCCGGACCTCTGCCCTCAAGGGCGATCTCTTTGACCACCTTGTCGGTTTCCGTGTCGACAATGACGAGATTATTGGGATGGACGCTCGCCAGCAGATACCACTTGGCCCATCCCGTCTGGGGGACGGCGAGCAGGACACATAGGAAGACGAGGCACCACGCAGACTGCAGATCTTTTGCTTGCACCGCCAGCTCCTTCCGCAACACGCGTGTACTCCCAGTCTTATTTACCAGCTTTGGGAAAGACGACGTCCAGATTACGCCAGTCTTCTTGGTTCATGCCGGAGCAGCCTTTGGCCCATTCGGGGGAATTCTGTAAACTGTCCGGCACTTGGGCCGGCCACCAACACAGATTGGAGCAGCTCAGCAGGTCGGCTTCCATGGGTGCGCACATACTGCTCACCCCGCCCCACGGGTTGGCCTCCCAGCCGGGATTAAAGATAGTCGTACAGCCAATGGGCTGGGCCATAGCCACGACATCTTCTACTACTTCCGGCACTACCCCTTGCACGACACCTTTTTGGGCAGCGGCTTTTTCCACAGTCGCTTTGACGGCCTCGGCTTTTCGATTCGCGGCTTTGAGGTGTTTCATACTATGCTCCCCATACACACCCTACGTTAATTCCTTCGGGGCGTCCCCCCGACCACGTACCACATACTGCTCAATAAACCCAGGATTTTTCTCTTCCAGCTGCATATACACCCGAATGCCATACTCGGTCCATTCTCGCAGGAAATCGCAGTAGTGCAGATTGGGCAATGTGGCATCCCCAAACTCAGTCATGGCTTCATGATAACAACCGCCGCCACACAGACCCCGGATCCAACACGTTTGACACACCGGCTTATTACCAAGATGGGCGCCATTGATGAAGGTATTCAGACGATCATAGTCCACGCCGTCTTTCACATTGCCGTATTTCTGCTCTTCGTTGCCGGGGAAGCGGTGGCAGAGATATACGTCGCCATTGCCATCAACATCCAAAAGCCCAAGGCCCGCTCCACACGGGAAGAACTTATTCGTCCCGAGGTGGATATCCGTAAGCATCGTGCTCAGATTTGAAAATCCAGTGTATTGATTGTTGAGCGCCCGCTCGACATACAGCTGGCCAAGTTCGCGGAATTGGCTCAGCAGCTCACGCAAATCGGTGGGCTCAAGACCATACTCCGTTCCAGCCTCAGCCGTGACAGGTGAAAACCCGACTTCAAAAAAGCCCAGTTCGGCCAGATGTTCGTAGGTGCGAACGACATCAATAGCGTCTTTTGTCACCGTCACACGCGCGACAACGGGTCGTGCGGTGTAGCGCTCAAGCAACCGCTCTAAGCGCGGCCGTAAGAGGTCATACGAGCCTTTTTGTTCCCCACGCTTATTCAGGAAGACGCGGCGTTTATCGTGCAAGTCCTTGGGCCCATCGATGCTGATGGTCAGGCCGAATCGGTGTGCTTGGAAAAAATCGATAATCTCGTCGGTCAGCAAGGTTCCATTGGTGGTCAGCGAATAGTCTATTATTTTCTCTTCCGCCTCGGCCTTTTCCCCTGCGTAGGCCACAATCTGGCGCATGAGTTTGAAATTCAGCAGGGCTTCGCCACCGAAGAAGATAAGATTGATCTCTTTGCTCTGACCGGATTTCTTAAACAAGAAATCCACACTCTCGCGGGCCGTGTCCCAGTCCATTTGGACCGGAGACGGTCCGTATTTCGCGCCTTCGGGCTCGTAGCAATAGGTGCAATGGAGATTACATTTGTTGGCAACATTCACCACCAACGAGCTGACAGGGAAATGCTCGACATCCAGCGTCGGCACCGCGGCCCGAGATGGGGAGCGATCGTGGGCGTGCAGAATCTCTAAGGCAATGAACTCTTGGACCGTCTCGGCCACTTCATCCACAGAAAACTGATCGACCAACGCCTCAGTCAGTTGCTCATGGGTACAGTGCGGATGTGACTCCGCATAGCGCAATACGGCCTGCGAGGCGGGGTCCATGACAAACATAGACATACTCTTGGACGCGACCAGGATGTCCATATTGTCCTGGCCATCGCGAGCAATAGCATGTGCATTTTCAGGTCGAAAGTGAAGATCCATTGTTCTCGGCCCTCCAATTATTCTCGGCTTTTAAAGAATCCATATCACTCTATTCGATCGGAGGAAAGACAAATTTTGCCGGCATTACCAACAAGTGGGCACGCGCGCCCATGGGTCGTTTAGCGCCTTTCGTCATATACCAGGCTTCGACCCACACATCGCCAACATTACCTTCCATCCTGTGTCGTTTTTGATTCGGCCCATCCTCCCGAGGCAGAAACAATCCAGTTTGATCGATAGCTCCAACATACTGGACATCGTCGTCATTCGGACGTTTCACATATTCTTCAAGATTCCATTTAACCGGACCGATCCGTCCCAGCCTGACATCATCACCCGTGCCTTTGGTTTTATCCGGGCCGTTCGTGTATCCAACCACTTCAAACTGCTGAAAAATTTTCGGCGTCCGAATGCCGCCGGGGCGGGCGAACCCACGTTCCGGAGTGATACGGATATAATCAACAGCCCCGTACACCGTGACCTGTCCTTCTCCCGCAACGCCTTTGATCGAGACCTGACGCCGGCCTGCCTTGACCCCAGCTTTTGCAAACACTTCCGCCACAACGGTATTGTCTCCGTCTAGTCTCAGAGACAAGACGCCAACGCCCTCACCAAAGGAGAAATTGTCAGAGGACAGCAGGTCACCAGAAAAGCCATTACCGAATATTTTTACTGTTTGAGGCGATCCGGTTTGGATCATGGCCGGACTCACCGTCAACAGGCGCGCGGCATCCTGGCTACGGTACCAAGTTTCATCCATGCCGAGGTCACCGAAATTCGTCACTAAGCGCCGGCCAGATACAGTATTGCCATCTTCAGAAGCAAAGAAGATCTCCCGTTGCTGCGTTTCCTTCTCAGCCTGCCCTGCCTGTCTGACTTGGGCAACGCCGCGCCATTGGAAGCCGGAGTAGATCATCCCAGTCGTAGAGCCTTCCATCTGAGAGCCGTCCGCAAAAGTATAGGAAAATTCTCCAGAGTACTGATCATCTTCTAGTGCAGTGAGTATGAGCTGTCCGGTGTAATCTCCCCCCCGCCCAGGGTCATGTCCAACCACGAGCCACGTTCCAGCGTAGCTCGCCTTTTTTACGGCTTGCCACTCCTGCCATTCTTTCGTCTCAAACGGCTGATGTTTGATGAGATGAGGAACGGCGGTGTTCTTTGCATTCTCATACCAAAAGTCCGTTAGCAGTCCGGCGGAGGCAGTCTCACTGCCGATATTCGGCATGAGGGCAACTTTGGCATCCGCCAGGCGCGCCCACGATTCCGGGCTGCGTCGCTGCAGGGCAATGCGCGCATACGAATGACACTGCACACAGCCGGCTTGAAGCGGCTCAGGCACCTCCTGTGTCGTCCTCGTGTTGCGCTGTTCAAGAATGAAGCGATAGGGCTCGACTTCGGCTGGGGCGAGACCATAGTGGTCGCTGAGATATTTCACCAGCGTACGCGCCTCCCCGGCCTGCAATTCCACCCCGTGCGTGCGGGCCATACGACTGAGCGTCATACTCCAGCCTTCGGGCGTTTTGCGCTGGGATTCAATCCCATCAAATTTGCCGCCCTGCTCTTGCGGAGCGTGGCAGCCCGAACACCTCGTGTCTAAAATCGTTCGTGCAGCAAGTTCTGCCTGGCTGTCCTCCGCTCTGGCTTGCTGAGCTGCGACCAGCGGAGCTGTGACCAAAAAACTACACACTAAGAACAACAGCCAACACTGCGAGCCTCTGGATTGCAATATTTCTCCGCTGCCCATACCGGTCCTCTCCTCATAGGATGGAACAACCGCGTGTGCACCTGGTATAGAATCGGAATTCTATACTTCTCTCAGCCCGAGTCAAACGGAATCCAACCGAATCCACCTGAATCTCGAGACGCATAATCGCACGAATACCGGAGCATTCGTCTTCGCATCAGCCCCCGCCTTTGCTATTCTTACACAGAGACAGGGGCGAGAGAGGACGCTGGAGAGACCAGTGGATCAAGCTCAAGACCGAACTCAAGATACCGTTGCAGCACCGACCGGGACAGGGGTCAAAGTTGCGCTCATTGATAGTGGAGTAAACGCACAGCATTCGCACGTCGGACACGTAGCCGGGGGAATACAGTTTTTCCTGTCTGACGAGGGGACCGTTCAAACAAGTCCTGAGTATCCTGATCACATGGGTCACGGCACAGCGCTCGCTGGCGTACTACGAGCCAAAGCCCCCCAAGTCGAATTGTACGCGGTCAAGATTTTTTCCGATCATCTGGCCACATCGTTTCCGGTCCTCGAAGCCGCACTGCATTGGGCCATTGAGCAGCGGATAAAAATTATCAATCTGAGTCTCGGACTCATTAATCCGGACCATCGTACCTCTCTTACGGAAATCGTCATACGGATACAAGAAGCGAACCTTGTCCTCGTTGCCGCTTCTCCTCCCGATCGCTCAGACGTTCTGCCAGCAACACTGCCCGGCGTGATAGGCGTAGCCGGTGACGAGACCTGTGCCTGGGACGAACATCGCTATATGGCGGAGAGCGCTGTTCCTGTTCGTACTCATCCACACCCGCGCCCGCTTCCTGGCCCGGCTCAAGGACAGAATTTTCATGGGCATAGCTTTGCGTCCGCCCATATTTCCGCACTGCTCGCCCTGCAGGCCGAACACCAGCCTGACCTCAGCGTAGGAGCAGCCCAGGAGCATCTCAAACGGACCAGCATGGCATAAGGGGTTTCCCTCCCCGGGGGCACTATGAAAACCGATGCAGGCAAGACAAAGGCGCAACTGATTGAGGAACTCGACCGACTCCGCCAACACGTGGCTCGGCTTGAAGCACCGCAAGGAGCACCGGAGCGCAGCGCTGTCTCGCTGCACAGGAGTGAGGAACGCTATCGACTCCTATTTGAAACCAATGGCAGCTTTACCGTGTGTGTTGCTCCGGACTTTCGGATTCTCGAATTCAACCAGGAAGCCGAACGCCTCAGCGGCTGGCAGAGAGAAGAGGTCCTCGGTCAAGACTATCGCAGACTCATCTTGCCCAAGGCAGATTGGAACGCAGCCGAAGCAGCCATGGATCAGCTTTTCG
>CAUZQN010000192.1:0-5907 GCA_963581605.1 uncultured Binatia bacterium (SeqCode) | reverse complement strand
GAGCCGCACCCCGTGATCGACCTTCTCAAAATAGGTCATGTTGGGGTTGGTCATGGCCTCACCGATCTTAGAGTCCAAGCGGTGATTCATCGCCTCTGTGGCCCATTTACCAATGGCAACGGCTTTATCCAGGTCAACGCCGGTCTCAATGCCAAGGCCGTTGAGCATATAGATCAGTTCCTCTGAGGACAGATTGCCGGTAGCGCCAGGCGCATTCGGGCATCCGCCTAACCCACCACAAGCGCTCTCAAGGACGGATACACCCATCTCCAGAGCCGCATAGCAGTTAGCCAGTGCCATGCCGCACGTATTATGAAAATGGGCAGTCAAAGCAGAAGCCGGCACTCCTTCTTCCTCACAGGCTAGTATCAACGCTTTGATCGACTGCGGGGTGCCAACGCCAATGCTGTCGCCCAGCGCAATCTCGTAGCAACCCATGGCATGGAAGCGTCTGACGAGTGTGGCGGCTTCCTTGGGATCGACATCACCTTCATACGGGCAGCCGACGACACACGAGACCGCTCCTCTGACTTTGATGTTGTGCTCTTTGGCGGCAGCGACAACGGGCTCAAAACGTTCGAAGCTTTCTTCAATCGTGCAATTGATATTGGCGTTGCTGAACTGCTCGGTCGCCGCTCCAAAGATCGTGATGATCTTTACTCCCGCCTTGAGCGCGTCATTAAAGCCACGCATATTCGGCACGAGTGCGCTGTATTCCACGCCGCGTTTTGCTTCGATCTGCTGAGCAACCTGATCCGACCCTTGCATGGCCGGAATGACCTTGGGGCTGACGAACTCGCCGACTTCAATGGACGGAAAGCCCGCATCCGATAGACGATTGACCAGGTCGACCCGAAAATCCACCGGAACCAGATGCTTAATGCCCTCTAAGCCATCTCTGGCTGTTAGATCAACTATTTTGACTTTGCTTGGTAATGCCATCTTTGTGCTCCTCTAAGCGTCTTTGTAAACTTGATCAGGCGTACGAGTTTGCGTACGCTTCTTTAATAAACACTGTCCTCGAAGATAACAGCATGGCGAGCAAAACGGCAAGTGATGCACGAGCAAATCTCTAGCGGCTGATTGACGAAACAGCGAATTCTCACGAGCCAATTCTTATCACCGGCAAGCGACACAATGCCGTATTACTTTCTGAGGAGGACTGGTCCGCTATCCAAGAGACCCTCTTCCTTCTTTCGGTTCCAGGGATGCGCGAGTCGCTTCGGGAGGGAATGGCACAGCCTTTAGAAGAGTGTAGCGAGGAATTAGACTGGTGAGCTGGAAGCTAGTCTACACGAGGCAAGCACAGAAGGATGCAAAGAAACTCTTTGCGAGTGGATTAAAAAAGAAAGCTCTCGCCCTTCTTGAAGTTCCTGAAGAAGATCCTTTCGGTACTCCTCCCCCATATGAAAAACTTGTTGGCGATCTCGCCGGGCTGTACTCGCGAAGAATCAACATCCAACATCGCATCGTCTATCAGGTGCATCACGAGGAGCAGGTCGTCAGAGTCATACGAATGTAGACGCACTACGAGTAAGGGCTACCCTGAGCGTTTTACTCCACATGCTTCCAGGCATGATACGAGCTACGCACCAGCGGGCCGGATTCGACATGACGGAAGCCGAGCCCGAGCGCTTCTTCACGTAAAATCCTGAATTCGTCCGGATGGACGTAGCGTTCAACAGGCAATTGCTCTTGAGACGGTTGGAGATATTGACCAAGCGTAAGGATGTTACAATCGACTGCACGCAGATCACCAAAAACGGTCAATAGCTCTGCATATGTCTCCCCAAGGCCGAGCATGAGACCGGTCTTGGTCTTTAAGTCGGGCCGGACTTCTTTGACTTTCTCTAGGACGCGCAAGGAGCGCTCATACTTTGCGCCCGGTCGGACGCGTTTATACAAGCGCGGCACGCTCTCGGTGTTGTGATTAAAAATATCAATGGGCGACTGCGCCACGATGGAGACCGCGTCTTCATTGCCCTGGAAATCCGGTGTCAACACTTCAATAGTACAGTCTGGTTGGAGCCGCTTAATCGCATGAACGGTTTCGGCAAAATGGCTCGCCCCACCGTCGGGTAGATCGTCGCGGTTGACTGAAGTCACCACCACGTGAGACAGCCCCATCTTGAGCGCTGCATCGGCTACACGACGTGGTTCGTCAGGATCCAGCTCAACCATACGGCCATGACTGACGGCACAGAAACGACAGTTGCGCGTACATACGTCGCCCATGAGCATAAACGTTGCTGTCCCATGCCCCCAGCATTCGCCTATATTGGGGCACTGCGCCTCCTGACAGACGGTATTCAGCTTGAACGCAGCAACTATCGCATGGGTCTGTTTATAACCCGGACCGCCCGGCATACGGACCTTAATCCAGTCCGGATGGCGGCGCCTTACAGGGCGTGAGCCGGTTTCTCGCTCAGAGCTGACATCGGCAGAGCTGACTTCGGCAAGCTCGTGTTCCATACTATCTCCTGGTGACCGAATACTTGGGCAAAACTGCGTGCCACAGCAGACTTCATATCGCCGAGTGGGACCTCTGTTTCGAGCAGCTGTTGCACGGACGTGATGCGGACGCCATACAGCCCACACGGAACGATGGCTGAGAAATAGCTCAGGTCGGGATTGACGTTGAGCGCGAAACCGTGAAACGTGACCCAGCGGCGTACGCCTATACCAATCGACGCGATCTTGTGCGATCCAACCCATACCCCGGTCAGCCCGTCTTGCCTGTGGGCAGCAATATCCCATTCGGCTAAGGTCGAGATCAGCACGTCTTCCACTTGTCGCAAATAGACATGCACGTCTTTACCATGCTGCTTGAGGGCGACAATAGGATAACCAACCAATTGCCCCGGCCCATGAAAAGTAACATCGCCGCCTCGGCTGACCCTCTGAACAGGGACCTCACCAGGGTGAAGCAGGTGTTTTGCGTCTCCGCCTAGACCCAGGGTAAACACGGGTGGATGTTCGAGCAGTAAGAGCGTATCGGGGATTTCGTCTGCATAGCGTTGGGCAACCAGCGTATGCTGCAACTCCAATGCGGGGGAGTAGTCAATGACACCAAGATCAGCACAGACCAACTTCATACAGTGCTCTCAGACTCCACTATCTCAACACTATCCCAAATAGCGCTAGAAATTTATCCCCCGCCCTTCTGCATCCAACGCAGCTTCCATAATAGCCTCAGACAACGTCGGATGGGCATGAACGGTTTCCCGCAGTTCGGCAGTTGTGGCTTCGAGCGTCCGGGCCAGCCCAATCTCGGCAATGAGATCGGTCGCTCCCCGACCAATGATATGACACCCAAGAATCTCGCCATACTCTTTATCAACAACCAATTTGACCATGCCTTCGTCATGACCGGAGGCCAGCGCCTTGCCCAACGCACGAAACGGGAATTTACCGATTTTAATCTCGAGCCCTTGCGCTTGGGCTTGCTCTTCGCTCAGCCCGAGGACTGCCACTTGCGGCTGGCAATAAATACACGCCGGAATGCGGGACGGATCGAGACCTTTCTCCCGCTCGCCCGTCATGAATTCGACCGCGGCTATACCTTCTTCCGTAGCGGCGTGGGCCAGCAGGGGTGGGCCATTCACGTCGCCTATGGCATAAATCGCAGGGTTGGTCGTCTGCAATTGCTCGTTGACCTTGATAAAACCCCGATCTAGGGCAACCCCAGCGTCTTCAACACCCAGATCTGCACTCAGTGGAGCCCGACCCACGGCAACCAGGACCTTATTGGCCGTGCGTTTCTTCTGATCGGTCCCGTTATCCAAGACCACTTCAACCCGGCCCGGATATTTTTCCAGACTGTGGAATCTGGTGTTGGTCAGGATCTCGATACCCTTTTTCTTAAACGACCGTTCAAGCTCTCGGGCTATCTCGCTATCAACGCCGGGCAGCAGCTGTTTTTCCATCTCAACAACCGTCACCCGACTGCCAAACGTGCTGTAGATATAGGCGAACTCAGCCCCAATCGCGCCACCGCCAATAATGACAATCGCCTCCGGTATTTCCTGTTCTGTCAGGGCTTCATAACTCGTCAGGACTTGCTTGCCATCGATCTCGAGTCCGGGCAGGGTCCTTTCGCGTGATCCCGTTGCGATTAAGATCCGGTCGGCTTCGACCTGCTGCGCGTCCTGCTCATTTTGTCCGCTCGGCTCAATAATCACCCGATTCGTATTCTCAATGCGGCCCGCTCCCCTGAGTAACGGCACCTTGTTCTTTTTGAGCAGGTATTCAACACCTTTGGCCAACCGCCCGGCGACATCACGCGAGCGTTTGATGACCTGAGCATAGTCGAAAGACAATCCACTGACCTTGATACCATACTGTTCACCGTGCTTGAAGTCTTCATACATTTCGGCTGAAGTGAGAATCGCTTTTGACGGAATACAGCCCCAGTTGAGACATACTCCGCCGGGGCGGTCTTTTTCCACTATCGCGGTTTTGAGACCAAGCTGGGTGGCGCGAATGGCCGCCACATACCCACCAGGACCCGCTCCTATCACCACCAAGTCGTATCGTTCCATTAATTTCCTGTACTCCGTTGCGCGGTTATACCGTTACACCATTAAGCCGACAGGACTCTCCAATAAACTCTTCAGTTCTTCCAGAAACCGGGCTCCCGTTGCTCCGTCCAGAACCCGATGGTCACACGAGAGGGTCACCATCATGGTTCGGGAGATAACCACCTGCCCATCTCGTACCACAGGGCGCTCTTTAATCGCGCTGGTCGCAAGAATAGCCGCCTGGGGCGGATTAATCACCGCCGTAAAGTGCTCTACAGAATACATGCCAAGATTAGAAATCGTAAAGGTCCCACCAGATAAATCTTTCGAGGTCGGCTTGCCCGTCCGTGCCCGTTCAACAAGCGCATGGGCCTGAGCCGCAACGTCGAGCAAGGACATTTTCTGACAGCCGTGCAGCACCGGGACAATCAGCCCATCCTCAAGCGCAACCGCAATCCCGATATTGATCTCGCTCTTGAGCTCCCGCCCATCGCCGGCAAAAGTAGCATTCATGCTCGGGTGTCGCTCCAGCGCCACCGCTGTCGCTTTGACCAGCAGATGGGTATAGGTCACCTCGGCTTCAACCCGGTCACTCAGTTTGAGTGAGGTGCGTAGCCGGACCGATTCTGACATATCGATTTCGGTGGTAACATAAAAATGTGGCGCCTGGCGCATGCTCTCAGCCATCCGCTTCGCAATAGTCGCGCGCATGCGTGAAAACGGCTCAACTCTGGACTCAACTCGGTCTGTTGAAGAAGCTGTCTGTATCTCGTGTGGTTCAGCCGACGCTGCGCCAGGAGGCGTCTCAGGGATCTCCAGATCGTGTTTCACAATCCGCCCGCCGGGGCCGCTGCCTGGGACGGTCGTCAAATCAATGCCGCGCTCGGCAGCGATCTTCCTCACAATGGGCGAGGCTAAGAGTCGTTGTCCCTTTTTACGAGCCGTCGATTTTCGTTTGGGTGTCGTGTCTCGCAGTTTGCGAACTTTCTTTTCTGGGGGAGAATCAGACGGGCGTGTCGCCTTTTTCACCGCTGCTGGAGCCGCTGCCCCAACCTTCCCAACCTCAGTTGCATCTCCTAACAACGCAATGATATCCCCAACCGGGACAGACTCCCCTTCTTGGGCTCTGATTTCAGTCAAAACCCCGGCGTCAAGCGCTTCCATTTCCATATCCGCCTTATCGGTTTCCACCTCGGCGATAATATCGCCCAGCTCTACCTGATCCCCGACCTTTTTGAGCCATTTGAGGATCTTGCCTTCCTCCATGGTGTCGCTCATGCGGGGCATGAAGACTTCAATCGCCATACAATCCCTCCTCGTCTTTGGATCAGTATATCTGCCTTGAGGGCGCACTGAAAAGGCATCTAGAGCAAACGGCTAGAGCAAG